>JBBRMF010000159.1:0-11968 GCA_038230975.1 Tepidisphaerales bacterium | reverse complement strand
TCGACGCATATTTTGCCTGAAGTGGAAGCGGTGTGCGATCGCGTAGTGGTGAGTGCGGGCGGGCGGATTGCGGCGCAGGGTACGCCGGATGAATTGAGAAATAGCCGTCGATTACAGGCGCGCGTACTTGTGGAGTGCAAAGGGCCTTCGGAGGCGGTCAAAGGCGCGCTCGAGAAATTGAGCGGTGTCTCGAAGGTTGAGTTACTGCCCACGGATGGAGACAAGTCGTACGTCACCGCCGCCCTTCGGACGAAGGAAGGTTACGACGTTCGCGAGGAAGCCGTGCGGCTGGTCATGCAACAGGGTTGGGCACTGCGGGAGATTCGATTGGAACATGCCACGCTTGAGGAGTTTTTTGTGCAGGTCACCGCAAATCAGGCGGTTGCGAAATCAGTTTCGAACGGGGGTGCAGCATGACTCGATCAACTGTGATTGCCCGTCGGGAGCTGGGAAGCTATTTCGTTTCACCGATCGCCTACGTGGCGATGGCGCTTTTTCTAATCGTTTGCGGGATTGCGTTTTGGGATGATTTTCAACCCGGGCAGCCGGCAGAATTGCGGCATCTGTTCGATTGGATGGTGTGGATTCTCGTGGCCATCGTGCCGGTTCTCTGCATGGGTCTGCTCGCTCAGGAATGGGCCAATGGCACGATTGAAACGCTGATGACCGCGCCGGTGGGTGAAGTGGATGTGGTCCTTGGAAAATTCATGGGCTCGCTGGCATTCTTCGCGATGCTGCTGGCACCGACCCTGTTTTTTGTATTGATGCTCCGGATCTATGCACCGCTGGATTACGGGCCGATTGTCAGTGGATATCTTGGGATATTATTTGTCGGTGCGCTGTTTATCGCAGTGGCGCTTTTTTGTTCATCACTGACCCGCAGCCAGGTGGTGGCAGCGGCGTTGGCAGCTGCCATATTATTTGCGATCACGATTGTGCCGTACTATGTCGTGAGCAAGGGAACGCTTTCGGCCTTTTGGCGCGGCGCTGCGGATCAAGCGGTCTTCCGTCGTTACACCGATTTCAGCAAAGGTGTGATCGACAGCGGTAACATTGTTTTCTTCATCGCGGCGACATCGGTGTTTTTGTTTCTGACCGTGAAGGTTCTGGAATCGCGCCGCTGGAAATAATGTGAGGTGGCATGGGCGTCTCGCCCGTGCATTTGTTTGTTGAAGAAGGCAGGGGCAAGACGCCCATGCCAAGCTAAAAAATGCAAACCCGAGAGTTGAAATGAGTCAGGCTAAATCGAAGGAAATCGCAGTGCCAGCGCCGGAATCGCAAAAAGAGCGCTGGTTGAAATACGGCGGTAACGTGGTGCTGGCGACGGTGGTCGTCATTCTGCTGGCGGTGCTGCTGGTCTATTTGAGCGAGCGAAAATCCAAGCGGATCGACACGACTGCCACGGGGCTCTACAGCCTGAAGCCGCAGACCGTGAATTTGATCAAGGACAATACGCAGAAGATCAAGATCATCAGCTTGTATACCAAGTCCAAGCCACCGGTGGATGAAGACGCGGTGGATGCGCCGAAGGTCGACACTGCCGATCAAGCTGAGAAGGTGGCTGACCTTCTGGAAGAGTATCGAAGCAAGGGAAAGAATATTGAAATCGAAAATATCGATCCGACCTCCAGCCCGGCGAAGGTGGAAGATCTGACGGCGGAAGTGGTTGAGAAATATGGCGGGCAGGTCTCGAAATATAAAACATTCGCGACCACGTATTCGGATAAGTATAAGAAAATCGGGGAGCTGGCGACCGCCGAGGCAGCGCGGGTAAAGCCACTGTTTGAAATTCCAAATTTGCCCGAAGACCTGGGCCAATTCTTCTACGGCGTTTCGGAAAGTTTCCGCACGCTTCCCGGCAAACTCCAGGAAGCACAGGAGGAGTCGGGGAAGTTTCTGAAAGAGAAACCCGCGAATTATAAGGGATTGACCGAGAGCGTTGAACGGAGTGCCTCACGTTTGTCGCGACTGTGGGGGCAGATTATCACGCAATTCAACGCGGTAAAAGACAACAAGAAGTTAGAGATGCCCGATGCGGTCCGCAAATATATGACCGATAGCTTGCCCCGCTATCAGGAGATGAAAAAGGTCGCGGATGACCTGGTTGCGGAAGTGAAGGGTCTCGGCGAATTGAAACTCGATGATTTGCGCACGGCTCTTAAACAGCGCAATTCCATCCTGATTCGCGGTGAGTCGGAATGGAAGATTATTCCGTATGAAAAAGTCTGGCGTAGCGAACCACGCCGCGCGCGAGGCGGGCCTGATGAGGCGGCCGTGCCGCCGCGATTTGCCGGCGAGCAGATGATCACGACGGCGCTCTGGGCGATGCAGCATCCGCAGAAATTGAAGGTGGTTTTTGTGCGTGCCGGCGGTGAACCGGTGACGCAGGCGGGGTTCCCACCGTTTCTTCCGAGTGGTGCTTTTGCCGGGGTTTCCGAACAACTGCGCGAATACAATTACGAAGTGCAGGACAAAGATTTGACCGGCGCGGCTGCCATGCAACAACAGCAGCGCATGCAGGCACCGGAGCCATCCGATGCGGAAATTAAAGACGCAGTTTGGGTGGTCGTTGGTTCGCCGATCCAGCAAACGCAACGCGGTCCGGCCCCGACGATTTCACCTCGTGTGGCGGAGCATCTGATGAACGGCGGTTCGGCGCTTTTCCTCATGGACCCTAAGTCCGATGACATGTCCGTTGCGTTGAAAGATTTCGGAATTGAGGTCAACACCAATGCGCTAATCGTTCATGAACTGATCAAATCAGTTGGCGCAAAAGGTGACCAGGTGGAAGAGATCCTGAAGTTTCCCGACCTTTTCGCGATCCGAAACTGGGGCGATCATCCGCTGACGGCACCCATGCGTTCATTGCCTGGAATTATCATTGATGCAGTGCCCGTGACGGTGAAACCAATGGCTGGTGTAAAGTCTGCCTCACTCCTGCCCGTTCCCGGTGCACCGGATGCGCCCAAGGCCTGGGGTGAAACAGATTTTAACGCATTGGGCGAGGGTAAAGTGGAATTTAATCCCGACAAAGGAGACATCGCGCCTCCACTTTTTGCCGGAGCGGCTGCGGAGAAAGACAAATCTCGCGTCGTGGTGATTGGGTCCAGCCGAATGCCGACTTCAGGGGTCATCGGTTTCCAGGATCCTGATGGCCGAACTCGTGCGCGGCGTTTTCCTGGCAATAGTGAAGTGTTCATGAACAGTATCTATTGGCTGAGCCGACAGGAAACGATGATTGCGATCAGCCCGGCGGCGATGGATGTGAGCCGAATCAGCGACATGAGCCGAGGGGCGCAGAGCTTCTGGCGCGTCGGTGTTTTGTTGATTGGGCTTCCGGGCGCAGTGATACTCGCTGGTGCGGCGGTCTGGTTTGCGCGTCGAGATTGAATAAGAAACTCCCGCAGTGGAGCCGCAGGGCTCTGTTGGTTGAGTGAACCTGAATTTTTCGATTGTATTAAACGCCATGAATTTCAAAACGACTGTCATCCTGCTCTTTCTTCTCGCGGCGGCGGGGGGATATCTGTTTTTCACACGCGATACTGGTGAATCCAAACCCAAGCAGTTGGAGGCTCATAGACTGCTCGAAATATCGCAGGCCTCTGACGTAACCAGAGTGGTCATTGCGCCCGCGGTGGGTCAGTCGATGGCGATGGAGAAATCCGGGAAAGATTGGCGGCTTACCGAACCGCTGGCGGCTCCGGCAGATACGACTGAAGCTACGGGGCTGGTGGATAGCCTCGTCAATCTTGTGTCGACCGCCCAATTAGATTCCCGCGAATCAGGTTCGGCCAGGACCGGTCTCGATAAACCCCAGTTCACCGTGACACTGACGGTCGGTGGCAAAGTCACTAAGTTATTGATTGGGGATCGGATGGCTGTCGGAAATACCGCCTATGCCAAGCTCGATGGTAAATCTGCGGTTGAAGTGATTCCCGCCGATGTACTCGATAAACTCGATCGCTCATCCAAAGCCTATCGCGATACCCGGCTGGTGCAAACCGCTGTCGCGGACATCAAGCAAGTTAGTTTTTCGCGGAAAGGCGAAACGCTCAAACTCGCCAAGACTGGAAACGACTGGCTGATTCTCGAACCGATCGAAGCCCCGGCTGATACGGCGGCGGTCACCGATTTGCTCACATCGCTGACCGGTCTGAAGGCAAAATCATTTGTGGATGAATCATCAGATGCGGCACGAGCCATGCGAGGAGCACCGCAGTTGGTCATTTCCTTTAGCACGAAGTCGTCAACCTCGGCTCCCACGACCGCTGCAGCGACTGCGCCGGCAACCCTGCCTTCACCTGCGACAGACAACATCACTCTGACCTTCGGCGCATTCGATGATCTGTTAAAAGAAAACGTCTATGTAAAATCATCCGCGCCAGCGCTGGTCGCGCGAGTACCCGCAACGGCTCTTGATTCGTTCAACAAAAAGCCACTTGAACTTCGCGATAAGCGATTGATGGATATCAATCCATCCGAGGTTAATCGGATATCGATCCTGACAGATTCACCGTCGGCGACACAACCTTCCACTCAGCCGGCGAAGAAATCCGAAATCGCGATTGAGCTTCGTCAGCAAGGTTCCGGGGGAATCCCGTTTCTGCCGACGACGAATCCATCCAAACCTATGCCGGGGGACAAGCTGACTCTCAACGGTGTTTTGCCCAAGCATTCTCCGTGGAGATTCAGTGCGGACGCGACCCAGGCCGAAGCGGACGAGAATGACGTAAATGGTTTGTTGGCGGCTCTCCATCCACTGCGAGCGGACAAATATCTGGAGAAGAATCCCACGACGCAACCCACGAAAAGTTACCGTCTTAACATTCACACGGAGGCGGCAGGCGGGGCCAAGAGCGTGGATCATTTGATCCAATTCACAGATCGTGGTTCAGATCAGCCGCTTCTGGGAGATTACAGCGGTCTTACATTTGAGGTTGCAAGGGCCACTTTTATTCGATTTCTCGATTCTGATTTTAAACCCAAACCTGCCAGTGCGGCACCGCCGTCACAACCCTCAATTTCCCCCGAACTCGGATTCCCGCAGCAATAGTGAGATTCGATATGAAATCAGCTCCGCCGGTTTTGAAAACACTTGGTCAAAAGACGATTCTAAGCGACGACCAGATTGCCTCGCCGCGCACGATTCTCGAAGCGTTTCCGAGTCCGAAACCGGAGCGTGATTTTGAAATCGAGTTTGTTTTTCCCGAATTTACCAGCGTTTGTCCGGTAACCGGCCAGCCTGATTTTGCGACGATCACACTGATCTACGTGCCCAACCAACTCTGTGTCGAGATGAAGAGCCTCAAGCTTTATTTTCTCGCGTATCGAAATAAGGGAATCTTCTACGAGGGGGTGGTGAACACCATCCTGGATGATCTTGTTGCCGTTTTGCAGCCTCGAAAGATGAGTGTGGTCGGTCTTTTCGCGCCGCGCGGCGGCACAGCCGGTAAAGTGACCGCAGTTCATCCTTCGCTCAATCGAGGCGAGAAATCCCAATAAACGAAAAGTCACCAACGATTGGACGACTCAAACGTTGTGTGATTAAATCGCCAATGGGCAGTGGAGAAAACGTTGTCGCATCGAATATACTGTATGTCGAGGTTTCAGTGAGGTAATCGTCGCGTTGTGTATTTTGAACGATTCATTGCTCAAACGAGTTTAAATTGGACACCACCCCGCAACCGCCTCCCGGTCAAGAACCATTCGACCCGCAAGGCGCTTTTGCCCGACCTCCCTCTCCGGGGTCTTCGACGGCTCAGCAGCCCGGATCAATGCCTTTTGGATCTCCAATGCACCCGACAGCCCCTTTTAGCGGTGTCCCGCCTTTCATGATGCCGCCGCCGTATCTGCCCGGGATGCCACCCGGCATGATGATGCCGCCCTACGGCCCACAGCGACGGAGCGGGTTCAAAACGTTTCTGAAGGTGATCGCCGTCTTCGCGTTAGTCGGCTCCCTGGTCACTAATTTCTTCCTGATCGGCAGTGGTTCATTTGGCTCGCGTTCGGCGCAGCAGAGTGCCATTCAAGAAGGAGATATCCATCAGACGATTGCGGCAATCCCCGTGACGGGCGTCATATTGCAGGCGACCTCAGAGCGATTCAATCGATACATGAATCTGGCCGAGCGCGATTCAAACGTGAAGGCCATCGTAATTGAAGTGGAAACTCCTGGTGGTGCGGTCACTCCATCCGATGAGATGTACCATCGCATTGACCAATTCAAAATTGCCCACCCGTCCACGCCTGTAGTGGTGACGATGGGTAATTTGGCGACCAGCGGCGGGTACTATATTTCGGCGCGAGCTGATTACATATTTGCTCAGCCAACGACCATGACTGGGAACATCGGTGTGCTCATGCCGCGATACAACGTGAGTGGCTTGGCCGAAAAGTGGGGGATCCATGAGTCGACGGTGACCGCGCCGCGGGACGGTTTCAAGAACGCCGGATCGATGTTCGCCCCGGAGAGCGAAAAGGACATCGCGTACCTTCAAAGTTTGATCGATGGCGCCTATTCGCGTTTTAAGAAGGTCGTGAAGGATGGACGCGGCACGAAGTTGAAGCATCCGATCGAGCAAATTGCCGATGGCCGTGTTTATCTGGCGGAAGCGGCACTTACTGAAGGGCTGGTCGATCAAATCGGCTTTCCGGACGAAGCGTATGCGTATGCCGCCACACAGGCGGGTCTCTCGCATCCGACCGTGATCAAATATCGTGAGCAACCGTCGCTGATGGATCTGTTCTCCGGCGAGTCAAAATCGAAACTATCTCCTGCGGCGTCGGGCGGCGTGACGGTCAACGGTCTTAACGTGAACATCGATGCCAGCCTGTTGGATGCGCTCAAAACACCACGCATGTTGTATATGTGGCAGGGCCAATAGCGAACGAGGAAATGATGACGTATCGGTTTCAAAACACGCGGTCGTCGGCAGTCGGCTGTACATTCGGACCCTTCAGGCGGATCGCTTGCGCCCTGTGCGTGGCAGTTCTGTTCGGCAGCACACTGCTGGTGCAGGCGGCTACCCCGGAGCAGGTGGACAAAGCCATTGAAGTCGCCATTCAAAGACTTTATTCCCTCCAGAAGAATGGAAACTGGGAGGTGGTTGCACTTCCGGATACGGGCAAAGGTGATTTCGACGTCGAAGGAGGACAGTGGGGTGGACTTACTTCCATCGCGACTTACGCCCTTTTAGCAGCGGGTGAAAGCCCGCAGGATCGCCGAATCCGCAGCGCGATTGACTGGTTGAAAAAAGCGGACATCAAAGGTGTTTACGCGCTGGGAATGCGGCTGCAAGTATGGAATTTTCTTTCGAAGAATGAAGCCCGCGCTCTCATCGAACATGATGCCAAGCTCTTGTTGCTGGCTTTGAAAAGTAAGAATGATCAAAAGGGTTTTTTCGATTATCTCGTGACGCCCAGCGGTCGCTACGATCACAGCGTGAGTCAGTACGGAGTTCTGGGGCTTTGGGCAGCGGCCGAGGCGGAGCAGCCGTTTGAAGTTCCGGAAAAATTCTGGGAACTTGTGGAACAAGCCTGGCTGCGCGACCAGGACAAAAAGGGTGGCTGGTCCTACGAGAAGGGTCCAAACCCATCGACCATGTCGATGACCGCGGCAGGTGTGGCTTCGCTGTTCATTACCCAGGATTACGTTCACGGGCTCGAGGGTGTGAACTGCAAAGGCAATATTCACAATCCGGGAATTGAAGCCGGGATCAAATGGATGGGTGAGCATTTCGCGGAGATTGGAGACAACCTCTACGCATGGTACGGCGTGGAACGCATCGGCGTGGCCAGCGGATTGAAGTACATTGGCACGATCGATTGGTATCGGGAAGGTTGCAACCGCATTGTCCCGATGGCTCCCAACTGGAACGCTGAGCGCGGCCCGGTTCCGGGTACATCGTTCGCCCTTTTGTTCATGGTGCGAGGGCGTGGCGCGGTGGTGATGAACAAGCTGAGTTATGAATTAAACCAACCGACTGGCAGGAACGACAAAGTCCGCGAGGCGCACTGGAATCAACGGCCGCGCGATGCTGCCAATGTCACTCGATTCATTGGTCATGAGAAGGAAGCATTCTACAACTGGCAGATCGTGAATCTCAAAGTCCCTGAGGCTGAATTGCACGATGCTCCGATCATGTATATTGCCGGTGACCAGGTTTTGGAAATGAAAAAGGAAGATGAAGCCAAGCTTCGGCTCTATGTCGAACAAGGCGGGCTGATTCTCTGCAACGCCGATTGCAACAATCAGGTTTTCCTGAATTCAATCTTGAAGGGCACCCCAGCCAGGCCCTCTTTCGCACAACGACTATTCCCCAATTACGAAGTTCGAAAGCTGCCAATCGACCATCCGATCTACACGGCCGAAATGTTCCAGCGAAAGGAATGGAAGCAGCCTGTTGATCTAATGGCTGTCGGCAATGGAAGTCGTGAATTCATGCTCGTTTTCAGCGGAGCAGATCCGGCGCAGTTCTGGCAAACCCGCACTTTTGGCGGTCGCGAATCATTCCACCAGATCATGGCGAATATCTTTCTCTACGCGACGGAGAATAGTAAGTCTCCGCGTTTTAAGGGTAAGACGTATATCATCACTCAAAACATCGCGGTTAAAGCCACGCGCACATTGAAGATTGCCCGGCTGGAATATGCCGGGAACTGGGATCCCGAGCCAGGCGGTTGGCGTCGAATGGCCGCGTATATGCACAACAACCAGAGTCTTGATCTGACCGTTGAAAGCGTGAAACTCGGTGACGGTAAATTGAACGCCGACTATAAGGCGGCCCACCTCACGGGAAATGTGAGCCTCCATTTCAGTGAGAAACAACGGGCCGAAATCAAGGCATACACGGACGCAGGCGGCTTGTTAATCGTCGACTCCTGCGGTGGTTCAGGTGAATTTACATCCTCGATTGAGGCGGAATTAGGCAAGATTTATCCGGAGGACTCCAAGAAGCTCCTGTCTCCACTTCGGTTTGAGGATTCGCTGTTCGCCGCACCGAAGATTGAGGAAGTGAGCTATCGGCGAACGGCCCAGAGAATGCTGGTCGGCAAGCTCAAATCGCCACAACTTCGTTCGATCGTCCAGAATGGAAAGACGGTGGTTTATTACAGCCCGCAGGATTTGAGCGTGGGAATCGTCGGGCAGGATGTGGACGGCATCTTCGGCTACAGTCCCGCCACGGCGACTGAACTGATGCGAAATATCCTTCTGAAAGCCGGTGGGTTTACGACCACTGCTCCGGTGACGCTAATTCCCTAAACGCCGCCTGCGACACCGGTTCCACTGCTGGCAAAAGCTCCCGAGCCGACGCCTCAAAAGCCTTAACCGAAACGATGGGTAATGCGGTGACCTTTGAGTTCAGGTTTGCCAAAGGTCACGGAAGCACCAATTTAAAAATACTCAGGCGGTAAATTATCGAATGACTTCTGGATTGAGTGTTACAGCTTACGCAAACTGCCATAATAGAGTCAGAAGTATTTCTCTTTTAAGATTCCGCGAATAATTTGATTGATCGCCAGTATAAGCTCTCGTAGGCTACGTGTCCGAGGGATATCGATTGCCTAAGTTTCGATGAAAAGTAATTTTAGATGTGCAGTGCCATAGGTGGGTGTGATTTCGAGGAGAGTGGACGATGCGTTTTAATGCTTATATGGATTCCTTGCGCGGCGATTCTATCGGTGGGTCTTTAAAGGGTTCGATCGCTCGAAAGGGTCGGCCTTTATCGCAACAACTTGAAGCCGCCGTCCAATGTGGTGTCGAGCAGTTGGAGTCGAGGCTGATGTTGGCCTTCACGCCAACGCCAGTAACCACCTACCATAACGACAACCAGAGTACGGGCATCAATTCTACTGAAACATTGCTGACTCCGAGTTCGGTGAATGTCGCGCAATTCGGCAAGCAATTCGCAACCGCCGTCGATGGTCAGGTTTACGCACAGCCTTTGTACGTACCGAATGTGACGATTCCGAGCGGTCCGCAGGCGGGCCTGCACAATATTGTTTATGTCGCCACGCAACACGACACGCTTTACGCCATTGATGCGCGCGGTGGCAACGTACTCTGGTCACGTTCATTCCTCGACACCGCTAATCCGTTGGTAAATAAGCTCGGTGCCACTGCGATTACAACTATGCCGCAGGGAGATACCGGCAGCGCTGACATCACGGTTGAAGTGGGTATCACTGCAACGCCTGTCATCAGTCAGGTCAATGGAGTCGGTACGATCTACGTCGAAGCTAAGAGTAAGCAGAACGTTGCCGGCAATTTCGACCACTACGTTCAAACGCTCTACAAAATAGATATTCAAACTGGTGTCATCACCAGCAGCGCCATCATCGGTGACACGCGTAATACCGGCGCTGGTTTTGTCCATCGGATCACCGACACGGGAACTGGTACTGATCCCTACGTCATCGGCACCGGCTACGCAGGGGAAGCGACCATCGTGGGTGGGCAGAGCCGTATTTATTTCAACGCCATGAAACAACAAGACCGGCCCGGTCTGATCATTGACCATGGTACGCTTTATACCGCATGGGGCTCTCACGGTGACAATGGCCCGTATCATGGGTGGATACTAGGATTTGATCCAACCACGCTCGCCGTTAAGGGTGTTCTCAACACGACTCCCAATGGGGGTCTCGGTGGGATCTGGCAAGGCGGATCGGTGACAACAACGGACGCAGCCGGGAATCTCTATTTTGAGACCGGCAACGGTGATTTTAATACGTCTGCCGGCAACTTTGCCGCTGGATACCTCGGCAAACCACTTAATGCCAATTACTCCGATTGCTTCGTGAAAGTCTCCGTGGATCTCACGACCACGGCAACGAACCAAAATGCCAATGGTTGGGGTCTGAAAGTCGCAGACTTTTTCTCGCCGTTTAATAATGCTCAACTCAATGGGGGTGATACCGACCTTGGCTCCGGGGGCGACGTCATTCTCCCCGACGCGATCGGGTCTGCTTTGCATCCGCATTTGCTTCTGGGGTCTGGAAAAGAAGGCAAGCTTTACCTCATCGACCGCGACAACATGGGCGGCTTCAATCCGTCAACCGACAAAGTGGTTCAAACGCAGGGCGGTGCGATCAGCGGCTTGCTCAATGCCCCGGCGTTCTTCTTCAATAATCCATCGCCTGCGGTCGGAAGTCCTTCCGGCAGCGTGCTTATCCTGATGGGCTACGGCGGAGGTGCCAAGGCGTTCAGCGTCAGCAACGGCGCATTTAACATTACACCAACGAGCGTGACCACCAACGACTTCGGATATCTCCCGGGTTCCCCCAGTATTTCCGCGGATGGATTAAATAATCCAATTCTATGGGGCATCAATCGCAACAATAATCGACTCTATGCGTATCGAGCCGACAATTTAGGTGTCGAGTTGTGGGACAGCTCTCAGGCGGCGCTGAATCGAGATCAGCTTGGTTCTGCCGTGAAATTCTCGGTCCCCACGGTTGCCGACGGTCAAGTCTTCGTCGGCACGTCCAATGCTTTGGTCGTCTACGGACCCCCGGTTCCCCCGACCGCCGGACCCAATGCGCCTTCCAACGTCGTGGCAACGGCGCCGTACTTCAATCAGGTTACGCTTACCTGGCAGGACAATTCCAACAACGAATCCTTCTTCCGAATCGAGCGTACGACCACACCCTTGGATCCCAATAGCTGGGTTGAGATTGGCCAATCAGGTGCCAACACGGCAAGCTTCACCGATAACAACGTTCTTTCGCAAACCGCATACAGCTACCGAGTGCGCGCCTTCAACACCTTCCAGAACGGTACCAACTCCGCGTATAGCAATACCTCCACCGTCACGACCCCAGCCGCACCCCCAATGGGAACTGGCGATGGATTGGCGGCCAAGTATTTCAATGATTTAAACGCGGTCGCTACCGACCCTCATCTGACCGCCCCTGCGGTTCTTACCCGGACGGATGCCACCATCAACTTTGATTGGGGTACTGGCTC
>JBBRMF010000158.1:0-12018 GCA_038230975.1 Tepidisphaerales bacterium | reverse complement strand
AGATGTGTAGAGACTAATGGCTCGCCAGCGAGACCGGCTCAATAATCAGGTGGGTTGCGTTAATTCTTGAAACCTAGCGTCATGCTGACTTTGTCCAGATCGCCTTCGGTGATCATCACATTGCCAACATGGCCGTCGGCGAACGCGATAATCATGCGGCCCCGATGCCGGTTTTTGTCGAGCAGGCGCGGGTCGCCGGTGGTTTTAGCCGGTGGTTTGCCGAGTACCTGGCGATACCAGTCGCCCATGGTGCAGTCGACATCGCCGTCATTCCAGAGCATCCAGCTATTTGGATCTTCAAAGTTGAAGCCCGGGCCACGCGGTGCGGCGTCTGACAGCAGCATCAGTGCGGAGGCATGGGGGAATCGCACCGTGTTACCGCGATAGCGAATATGGCCGCCCGTATTCGCCCAGCCGAGCGCCGCTTCGTTGAACGCAAAACTGCTCCAGTGGGAACCGCCATCGTTTACAGTCGTGCCGTACCGCCCCCCTTCCTTGTCCGAAGGGCAGCCGAAAATTTTTCGAGTCACGCCCGTATTCATACTCTTTTCAAGGTTCAGCCTCGAAGAAAAATCCATATCCTGACCGAGATATTTTCCAACGCCCGCCGCAGTTGAAGTAATGTGCAATTTGCCTGGGCTGACCACATAGTATTCATATTTTTTCTGAAGCGGATCTTGAACATCATTCGGTGTGGACGCGATCAAACTGTTGTTGTTCACGTTAATCAACCCGGCCAACGGCATGTACCCTCGGTGGTCGTTGGCGTGCAGGATCATGCCTTGCAGGATCTGGCGCTGTTGGGCCATGCACTTCACTTGATTGGCCGACTCGCGGGCTTTACCGAGCGCGGGGAGGAGGATTGAAATCAGCAACGCGATGATGCCAATGACGACCAGCAACTCTACAAGCGTGAAAGCGAAGTGGTAACGTTTCGAGCGCGTTGACTTTGTCATGAACTGTTTCCCTGAGGCGTTCCATGTGTAAGAAATGGTCGGAACGGCCAAGAATAATATGATTCCCCGATGCTCTTCTAACGCGCGCCCTGGACGGCGTCAATGTTTTTTTGATCGTTTTGTGGTGCGCGGGTCGGAAATCTTTCTCCCTCTCGTGGTACTCCGGGGGAGGGCTGGGGTGGGGGGCGGAACTGCGAGAAAAGCGGCCCCCACCCTAACCCTCCCCCGGAGTACCAGGAGAGGGGATCAGACCGGTCGACGTTGGCCTGCATCCGCTCACGATTCGAGGGGTGAAGCCTTTTTTGCGGCACCGGCACAGCAGACGGCAAAGCTGATTGGCGTGCCGACCGTCATCGCCCAGAAGTTGGAGATATGATGCGGCGTGGTGAACAGCTTGCCCGTCCACCAGGTGTAGATGGAATCCTGCATGAGTGCCGTCACGATCACACCGACCGCCAGCGCTAATAGAACCGAAGTATTGTTTCCTCGCCGGGTCAGCAGGGCGGTGAGGAATACACCGAGCATTCCGGTGTAAGCAAAGGCCATGATCCCGAGCGCGAAACTGAGCAGGGTACTGGTTTTATCGTTGTAAAGATAAACGCAGGCGATGGCGAAACCGATGAGCAGCGCGCCCATGAGGGCCACCCCTAATCGAGGGGCGCGGGTACTGGAGTCGACAGGCAGCCCTCGCATACGGCGGATCGGCCAGTAGATGTCGGCGATGGCGCTGCTGGCCATCGCGTTGATCGCCGAATCGAGGCTGCCCTGTGCGGCTGCGAACAGGCCGGCCATCGCGAGCCCGGCCAATCCTGTCGGAAGCGTCAGCAGGAATTGGGGATAAATATTTTCCGTGGCGATGATGACCTGTTTGGGCGCGGCGGCACCCATCAGATCAGGGCGATTGTAGTAAATGTACAGAAGCAGGCCGATCACCATAAATAGCGAGGCCACGAAGATTCCGAGAATCTGCGCTAGAACCACTGAAAAGCTACCGCGCCAGGCGGATTTGGTGGTGAGCATGCGCTGTACCAGATCGTGGTCGACCCCGTACGCCGCCACACCGGAGAAGGTGGTTGAGAATAAGGCGACCCAGAGTGTGTAGCGTTTGGTTAAATCGAACGAGGTGTCGAGCCAGTGCAATTTACTTTGCCCGCCGAGCCCGGTGTTTTTTTGGGCGAGTACATGGATGATTTGGTTCATGGGTAGGGGAATGGATTTGAGCAAGAGGCAGATGCTGAGGATCGCCGCGCCGGCCACGATGATGATTTGAGCCGAGTCCGTCCAGATCACCGCTTTGATCCCACCGGAAACCGTATAAGCGATGCCGACCGCCCCGATGAGAAAGATGGCGAGAATGAGCTCACCATGGCTGGCGGGCTTTTGCGGATCATCGGCGTGAAACAGCAGCAGGCAGACCGGAACAGCCGCCATGAAAAGGCGTGATCCCGAGGCGAGCAATCGACCCACCAGAAACATCACACTTGTGGCGATTCGCGCCGGTTCACCGAACCTTCGGTTGAGATATCCATAAATCGTGACGGTTCCGGCGGCATAGAAACGCGGGATGAAAATTGCCGCGACAATCACCACGCCGATGAAATTTCCGACGTTGAGGATCAGGTAAGTGAGATCGCCGCGAAACGCTTCCTGCGGGGCACCGAGGAAGGTGGCCGCGCTCAAGCTGGTGGCGATGATTGAAAGGACCACCGCCCAGGTCGGGCTGGATCGATCTCCAAGGAAATATCCTTTGGCGTCGGTCTTCTTACGGCCCACGACGTGCCCAATCAAAACCATCGCCCCGAGATAGAGCACGATGATGCCCCAGTCGAGTGAAGTGAAGATGGCCAGTGGGAAAACGCGCATAGACATAGATCATCCATCGCGAGACGTAGGGTCCGCCCCAATCTCACCGCCGCTTACCGGCTTAGCCGCTTCACCGCCGAGTCGCGCTGAAAGCTTTCCCAAAAACGCCGGTCGAACATATTGTGAAAATAGAAGATCCAATCGTCTTCCTGCCGCGTCAATTTGTTCCCGCGAGATATCCCCACCTTCAACGCCCTGAATCACCAGATCGATGGCCGTGTTTTGCAATTCAGGGGTATGGCAAATCAAAAACAAATCCACACCCGCCTGAATCCCGCGCGTGATGACTTCGCGAATCGGGAAATGATTGGCGATGGCTTTCATCTCGAGATCGTCCGAGACGATGACGCCTTGGAAGCCAAGTTGCTCGCGCAGCAAACCGGTGAGAATAGCGTGGCTCATCGTGGCCGGGTTCCGGTCCCCTCCGCCTGGTACTCCGGGGGGGAGGGAACTGAAGACAATGTGGGCGGTCATGATGGCGGCCACATTCGCGCGCACGGCGGCGGCGAAGGGAGGTAACTCTATCTGCTCCAGTCGCTCCGGGGTGTGCGGTAGTTTCGGAAGATCGAGATGGCTGTCTTGTGATGTGTCACCGTGACCCGGGAAATGCTTGCCGCACGCCGCCACGCCAGCCGTTTGCAAACCCTCAATCCATGCCGCTCCCATGTCGGCGACGCGCTTAGGGGAGGATCCGAAGGATCGGTCGCCGATCACCGGGTTGGCCGGGTTGGTATCGACATCGAGCACTGGGGCAAAGTTCATGTCGATATTCGCCGATCGCAATTCAAGACCGGCACGAAATGCGATATTGCGGGCCGATTCTGGTGTTTCGGATTGGCCGATCGATCGCATTGTGGGGAGAGGCGTGAAGGGTAAACTCAGTCGGACGACCCGCCCGCCTTCGTGATCGATACTGTTCAGAAAAGGGCGGCGTGCGATGGATTTCAATTCCCCGCAGAGGTCCGCAAATTGTTGGCCGTCTTCAAAATTGCGTTTAAATAGAATCGCGCCGCTGGTTCCCCGGTCGATCAGTCGCCGCATTTCATCGGGAACGCGAGTTCCAGTAAATCCCACGGCAAACATTCTCGCGGCGGCTCGCTCAAGATCGGACATGCCGGGAAAGTACAGTAGTCGGAGGGCGGGAGCAATTGTTCGAGCATTTGTTTCAGTCGGTGATTGGGAAATCAGAAACTCGAAATCTGAAATCAGAAAAAAGCTCGAAGGAAGAAAGATCGAAAATAATCAGGCGATGATTATTCGAACTTTGGTTTTTCTTCTTTCGAGCTTTTTTCAGATTTCAGATTTCCCGACCAGCATCATTGCATCCGCTTAATCGCGCCACCCGCCACGCGCCCGCCTGCATTGCCCGCGGGGTTAGACTTCATATCATCTTCCTTGGCGTGAACGATGACCGAGTGACCGACGATGTCATTCTTGCCACCAATCGAAACGCCGGGGACGGTGACTTCATAATGAGCCTTACCGCTGGCATCGGCTTCGAGGTTGCCAAGATCACCGGCGTGGCGTTTGTCGGCATCGGAGGTCGGGCCGCCGTGCTGTTTGTGGCCTTCCGGATCCCAGTGACCGCCGGCGCTGGTCAGATCTTTGGCGGACATGTCGGTCTTTTCGTGAATGTGAATGCCATGCTTGCCCGGTGAAAGACCCGTCAGTTCCACAACCGCTTTGACGCCGTCTTTGTCCTGTGTAAACGTAACGGTGCCAGCGACATGTTGATTGCTGGGTTGAGTCGCGGCGGCGCTGGCAGACCCGATCGTCGCCACGGCCATCGGCATCGCGTTGTCGACCATTTTCTTTGTCTGCGACACCGGTGCCTTTGATTCGCCGCAACCTGCTCCGGGCATCACCGCCGCAGTCGCCAGAATTGCCAGCGGAGTCATCAATACGATTGCACTTCGATTGAACTTCATAATCGATTCCTTCTTCCAAATGGACTTGTAAATTCCCGCAAGTGGCGATTACCACCTTCTTGCACGACCGTGAATCCTACGCGGAACGCCATCATTTCAGCAAGCATGTAATCCTGTTTGGGTGCGTGACAAGATCGGCGGGTATTATCCCCTCTCCTGGTACTCCGGGGGAGGGAAGGGTGGGGGTCTTTTTCGATAAATTGACGTGGTTCAGCGGATTTCCCCCACCCCAACCCTCCCCCCGGAGTACCGGGAGAGGGAGAAATCGGGTACGCCGGAACTGTCACACACCCATCCTGTTTATACACGCGGCCGAATCTCATATGATCCCCAACATGGCGCTTGCGGAAGTACATTGGTATAGCCCACTGCTCAAAAAATCGGTCGGCATGAATGTCATTCTGCCGGAGACCGGTACGGGTCCGTTCGCCACGCTCTATTTGCTGCACGGCTTGTCCGATGACTACACGACCTGGCAGCGGCGCTCGCGCATTGAATGGTATGTGAGGGATTTGCCTTTGATCGTTGTCATGGCGGACGGTGGTCGCCACTTCTACACGGATCATATTGATGGCCCACCCTACGCCGAATTTTTCAGCCGGGAGTTGCCAGATTTCGTCGAACGAAATTTCCCAGCTCGATCGGATCGCGGTGGACGATGCATTGGTGGCCTGTCGATGGGGGGATATGGAGCCCTCCGATTGGCTCTCGGATTCCCTGACCGGTTTATCAGTGCTAACAGTCACTCCGGGGCGCTGTTGGCTTGGAGGTATGATCCCTCGTTTACTTCGCTTGGCCTGGATGAACATCGCAGGATTTTCGGTTTGTCCGCCGAGGGAACCGCCCATGATCTGGTCTCACTGGCGAAAGCAGCCGGACATACCGGCATGCTTCCTCAACTCCGCATCGACTGCGGAACAGAAGATTTTCTGCTTCCGTCCAATCGGGTATTCACCCGCAAATTGCGTGAGCTGGAAATACCGCATGAGTATGTCGAATATAGTGGAAACCACGATTGGGACTATTGGGATCTGCACGTTCAAGAAGCCATCTTTTTCCATCTCGCGGCTACCAGAAGCTGACCTGTAATTCGCAGCATTTTTAAAACCGCTCTGGCTCCCCTCACGCTCTCGATTAAAAAATCTGATCTTCATTTAGATTAAACGCGGATGCCAGATGATCAAGCCGTTCGCAGCGGGTGAAGAGGCACCGGACGCCGCCTCCGCTTCGAAGAGAAGTTGATGGATGGAAGGACTGCGCGCGTGATGCAAATTATACCCGTTTATCGTTGTCGTTATGCCTGTCGAGTGGCTTCGATGTTCGTGATGTGGACCGCGCTCGTTTCGCTTTTTGCCGGGAATGCTCTGGCCGATGCGTATGATCCCCCCGCGATCTACTATTCGGGGGCAACCGGGACTGGGGCGGCGCTGAAGAATCAGTTGTACGGCATCACCAGCACGGGATTCGTCGCGCGCAGCTACGGCGATTTCCGAAATGCCGCGTCGCTGCTTGATGCAGATCCGGCGGTGCCTGGGAATATCAAGCTGGTTTACAACCAGGCTTCAGTTCCGGGTGTTTGGGATCTGGGAGTGACGTGGAATCGCGAACATGTCTGGCCGCAATCTTTACTTGGCATATCCGTGTCGAATGCTTATACGGGTGTCGGCAGCGATTTGTTTGAGCTGCGCCCGGCCAACCCCAGCGTGAATTCATCGCGAAGCAATTACCCGTTTGGAACAGTCCACTCCGGGTCTTTGCCGACCTACGGACTGGTTGCTTCCAACAATGGCACGGGCACTTACTGGTACCCCGGTGCCGCCGATCGCGGGGAAGTCGCGCGCTCTTTATTTTATGTCGCCACCCGATACGGCCAAGGTCAAACGAATAATCTCACGCTCGTGAATGGACAGGCGGCAATTTACCAGATGGGTGACCTTGAATCGTTGCTTCATTGGAACTATCAATCGCCGGTCGATACGACCGAGCGACGTCGAAATCAGTATGCGTTCGATCCGACGTTAAATCCGACCTACTACCAGGGCAACCGCAATCCCTACATCGATCATCCGGAGTACGTCTGGTCCATCTTCGGTTCAGGCGCGAACACCTCGCAACTGTCAGTAGCCGCACCTTCGGCAAATGGGCAGTCGACGGCAGTGGTTGATCTGGGACGAGTGATTCGCGGTTCAACTTTTGGCACTCAGGCAGTCACGCTCGCCAAGGCCGGTACGACGCCAACCACATTTGATGTGTTCACCTCCGGCACGGCTACCAGCAGTCTGGCAGGCCCGCGACACGCGTTCGATTACGGAACTCAATCCAACATCATGCAGATCGGGTTGAGCGGTTCTACTGCGTCTGCCGGACCGATGACGGGAACCGTTCTCGTTCACAACACCGACCTCACCAGCGCGGCTTCCGGCCAGGGATCTGCTGACGGCAACGACGTGGTGAATGTGAGCGGAACCGTAGTCGATCATTCCAATGCGAGTTTCTCGCTGGCTGGTAGCCAGCAGTCGCTGACAATTGATTTTGGCCAGGCACAGTTGGGTTCAGGCACGCTGCACATGCCCTTTAATCTCGCGGACTTGTCGATTGGGTCTATCTATACCGCCGGTCTGGATCTCGATTCCATTTTAGCCACAGGAAATTCGGCTGCGTTCTCCAGCAATCTCGCTTTGTTCTCGAATCTGGCGGCGGGATCGAGCAACGGTTATCAGTTTGATTTTAACCCGAGCAGCCTCGGATCATTCGCGGCCACCTATACACTCGGTGTTTCGGATGAAAATATTCCGGGCGCGACGGCCGGTCAGAGCCTCATCCTGAATGTCACGGGGACTGTCGTCACACCAGAGCCGGCAACGTTTGGGCTGTTGTTAATTCCGGCGATGTGTCTCGCACGACGCCATCGCAGATTGGCGAAATACCATTTCTAATTCGAGCCGCGATTGCTTCATTGAGTTTCGAGCCGTAACGGTGCCACAGGTCGCGGTATTCCGAGACCTGTGCGTCTTGTCTCCGGACACACACAGGTCTCGGAGTACCGCGACCTGTGGCACTCGACACATTGCGCGGTTCAACTTAGGACAGTTCAAATGCAGAACCCCGGGAGCTTACTCCCGGGGTTCTGCATTTAAAAACAAATTGCTTGCCAGATTCACCTCGGCGCGGAATTATAGGGGGATCATGAGCAGTAGAACCCCACCGACGGGCGAACAGGGAGAATGTCCCGAAGAGGGCGATGACTCATCGCGCGACAGCATGGCTCCGCCGCGCGTGCCTTGTGAATGCTCGTGCCTGAATTGCGGGCGGGTGTTCATGAGCGATCTGATGTGGTTTCAACGCGTCATTGGTGACCCGAGCGGGTTCGATGGTTACTGGATGTGCCCAACCCCAAACTGCGGTGGGGCGGGTTTCGCCTTCGATATCTTCCCCATCGACCCGGATCATCCTGCCAACGAAGGTTGGCACAGTTTTGACGACGATGAAGAATTTGATGACGAAGGGCATGATCGGCCTTGGGACCCGACCGAATCCAAGTATCAGGAAATGGACGACGACGAAGAGGACGATGATCTGGAAGGCGAGGAATGGAAACTAGGCCTGGACCCCGGTGATCGCCCCGAGCCGGAGTGGCTGACCGAGGCGCGCCGACAGGAAGAAGAGCGGCAAAAGCAGTTCGATGAGCCTGACCTGCGGCCGCGAGAGGTGAATTGGACGCCGAGGGAAGATCCGGGAACGGAGTTTAATGTGGATGATATTCCGTTTTGATGGGTCGTGAGTAGGATCCAGATGCAATCAAAGGGGACACTTATCATATTTGCGTAATGTTGAGTGTCCTCTTTTCTACCGTCAAAACTCTCTTGCGTAAGTTTACTAACCACTTTCGACATCGCGGTTAGGCAAACATAATCATTTGTAGATCGGTAGAAAAAATGGCGAAATCCAAAGTTAGGTTAAAAGTAGAATCTAATCGTGAAAGGCATCCACCAGGAAAAAACTCAAATATCTACGACCCGATCGATCCGAAGATCAATTGAACAGGAGAGTGCAGGTGCCACGGGTCGCGGTACCCCGAGACCTGTGTCCGTCTGGCAACCGAAGAGCACAGGTCTGCGAGTACGCCGACCTGTGGCACCCGACCCCGGCCACCCGCCGGCGGAACGCGTACGACGCGACAGGGTGCTGTTTATGGGATGGCCGCGCTGCGGAACCGCCATCGTTCGACGAGATGGATTGGGTCGCGATGGAGTGACGATCGACCGGTTACGATTCCGTCCGCTAAAGCGGACCCTACGAACTAAAGCGGACCCTACGAACTGAATAAAAGCTGCGGTTGGTGGAATGTGGCGTTCCGCCAACACCATAAAGATGACATTGCGGTCGACCGCACTCTAATCCTTGTAACGGCGAACAATCAACGACGTGCTTGGCCAAGGAATCGATCGCTTAAGCGGGGTGTCTAGTGGCTCCCATGGTGATGTTTTGATTTCAATGGTACCACTACTGTCCGACGTCGCCTCACAGGGTTTGACAGATGTACGCACCATCAGTGGCCATCCTTGACAATCAACGTCGACGGACAAATACGTGCGAATCCACCCGCTTCGGAATCCTCCGGAAATCAACGGCTGTATTCCAAAGTAGAGACGTGTGTCAAGAACCATCAGTTTGTAGCCGGTTGGCAGAACTATACCCGTACGCATGTCCTTTGGATTGATCCCATGCAGCTCATATTCTCCCTGATGGTCCTTCAACAGAACCATTGGCTTTCGCAGCTCCACGGTCTGATTCGAATACGCTGAAAATGGAGCGGAGGTTGACAGATCGTACTCTATATTCGTTGTTCTGCACCCTGAAACCCCAACTAACAATAGAAAGATCAATACGGATTTCATTCTCATATTCACTCCGGTTGTAAGTCTTGTAGGGTCCGCAGGTACTCCTGCGGACCGCTCACGTCCGCGCTGATGACGGTCCGCAAAGTACTGCGGACCCTACAAGATTGCCACTGCGGGTTGAACGATTGAGGCTGATGTTGCAATGAGGGAGGTTGGGCGGGTGGCTGGGGTCGGGTGCCACGGGTCGGCGTACTCGTAGACCTGTGTTCGTCTGGGCGCGAACGGCACGGGTCTCGGAGTACCGCGACCCGTGGCACCCGATCGATGGCGGAACGTTCAACGTGGGGTAGAATCGGTGCAATGGAAGAGCGCGCCGATCCCCCGCCCGCCGAGCCGCCGCATCGTCGGCATCTGCGGCGGAAGGAGATCGCCGGACACGCGCGGTTCCTCACGTTTTCCTGTTATCGCCGGCTGCCGCTTTTGAACCCCGACAGGATTCGGGGCCTGTTTGTCGATCGCCTCGCCGCCGTGTGCGCGGTCGAGCACGTTCGCCTGTTGGGGTGGGTGGTGATGCCGGAACATGTCCACCTTGTCGACTTCCCCGACGGCGAACCGGATTTCCGCCGGTTTTGCCACGCGCTCAAACGCCCGGTCGCCGAGGCCGTGCTGCGCCGATGGAAGAAACTCGAAGCACCGAGGCTCAAAAAGATTGCCCACGGCCCCGGATACCGCTTCTGGCAGACGGGGGGGCGGATACGACCGGAATCTGCTCAGTCCGGACGCCGTGCGGGAGAAGATCCAGTACATCCACGATAATCCGGTTCGCCGGGGGCTGGCGCAGGCGGCGACGGATTACCCGTGGTCGTCGGCCCGCTGGTACGCCGGCCTGCCCGACGTAAAACTCCCGTGTGACGAGCCGCCGTGGTGACGATCGCGGCGTTCGGGTGCCACGGGTCGCGGTACGCCGAGACCTGTGCTGCTTACCACGCTGAAATACACAGGTCTGCGGAGTACCGCCGACCTGTGGCACCCGACCACGGCCACCCGCCGGAAATAAAACGGCTGAGGGTTTAATCCGAACAAGCTGTCGATAATGGGCGGTTGCATCGGTAGAGGCCACCGAGCGTGAGTAGCAGACCTAAGCTGGTATATGCCGCCGGGGGAAGCGGGACGCCGCTGCCGCCACCAACGAGAGGCGTCTGACCAAAGGTCAACGCAATATTGCCGGTGAGACTCGGATCGGCGAAAAGGTTACCCATGTTTTCTTCGGCGTGTAGAACGTAGTCGTCGCCGGCAATCAGTTGACCGGTAAGCGAACCGCTGGAATCATCCAACTGGAGGGTTGTTCGCAGATTGAGGTCGGGTGTCGAGAGCGTATTACTAATTTTAAGGAAGTTAACGAGGTAAGTCCCTTTGCTGACATCGCGCAGGGTGACATTCAATACGGATACATTCGAGCCTGTCGCCACCAAACGACCGGCGAGGGAATAGGAGACGGAGTCGCCCGCTTTGAATTTAATGTCCGCAGTTCCTTGAGTTTGCCCGGCATTCCCGATGGTCTGCGTATAGTTGAAGTTGAAGCCGGCGGTTGAGAGAGTGCTATCGATCGAACTGAGGGATGCGACTTCCGTAATCGTGGTTGTCTTCAAAAACGGCAAGCCGGATACCGGGTCGGTCACGCTTTTTTCAGGGAACACATCAGCGTCCCACGCGCGGACGAATATCTGGCTGCCCGGGTTGAGTGTGATCGGATCCGCATTCGCCACGCGCGGTAAAGACAACATCACCGACATGCCCATTGCGAATTTCGCGAATTTAAGAACCGACATGGACCGCTCCTTTTCAGATTGTTCACTCAAACCGATGGAGCGCAGCCATTACACTGGATGGCGCGTCCACGGCTTCATTTCGTAAAATGGAATCCAATAACACCCGATCGACCCACGAAATCATCAATTTTGAGATTAGCGGACTCGACAGCGATAGTCAACTGAAAATTGACCGAAAAAGTGCGGAATGTCGAACGCAGCCAGGTAGGGTGGGCGTACTCTCATCTTTACCCACATCTTCTTCGAGTCGCGTTTTCAGTGCTGGCAAGGCGGTCGACTGGAAACCGTCACCCGCATTTTCTGTACTGTAACGGCGGGTCAAACGAGATGTGGGGAAAGATGAGAGTACACCCACCCTACCTGCTCATTGCGTCTCACCTCACTTGATCTGCGGCGGATGGTGGCATTCTATTCGCCAAAGCATGGAGGTGCCAAAGGGATTGAAACGGGTTCGCAAATTGGTTTCTAAAAGTAGAGTCCGTACCGCGGTCCGTTCCCTCCGATCGCCGTGAACTTTTCATTGAAGAAGTGCCACGAAGGCTCAATCCATAAGCCATCCTCTTCGCGTTGTGGAATCTGTCCGCGATGCGGTTTAGCATTT
>JBBRMF010000157.1:0-12164 GCA_038230975.1 Tepidisphaerales bacterium | reverse complement strand
GTGGCCTCGACGGTTTCATGCAGGACACGCTGGAACGCGGCATAATCCTGCGTACCAGCGAATAATTCTCTCCGTCCCGCGGCGCGGTTCAGCACATGATGAAGAACACCGCCCGGGGCATGTCGCGGTTGTCGGGGCATGGAAATCAGGCTAATCCGGGACCGTGAGCCTGTCAATATTGGACCTGTCCCGTTTTCTGGTTTTGGACCTGTCCCGTTTTCTGGTTTCCGATGGCATCCGTTCATCGCCGCTGATGTGACACAGAAAAATATGAGTATCCAGTAGTATTCTCATTACCTCTCGAAATCCTGGATCATTTCCATGGGCAATGGCTCATCGAAATCCGTCGGCACCTTGAATTCGCCGGAAGCTAGGCCGTACGGCCGTAATTCATCGCTTTGTGTTTTAACCGGTGTGACTTCGGCGATGGGGCGTTCGCCGTCGAGTACCGTGAGAATTTCTCCGGCCTCCACCCGATTTAAAAAACCGGTTGGATCGCGTTGAATTTCCTGGACACTGATGTGGCTCATCCCCATATTTTATTCAATGAAATGATAAAGCACTATGGGAGAGTGCTTTGATATTTAGCCGGGTCGCAAGCGACCCGGCCAAATAAGACCGACGAAATCAGGCGCGCTTTTCGATCGGCACGACCTTCAACCCGAACGGTCCGGTGTAATCATCTTGTGGGCGGATAATGCGATTGTTGGCGTGCTGCTCCATGACATGGGCCGTCCAGCCGGCGACGCGGGCGATGGCGAAGATGGGGGTGTAGAGGTCGATCGGGATGCCCATCGTGTAGTAGGCGCTGGCGGAGAAGAAATCGACGTTGGGGTTGAGGTTCTTTTCGTCGTGGAGAATGGGGATGAGCCGTTCGGACATTTCGTACCACTTGCTGTTGCTGGCGGCTTCGCCGAGTTCACGGCTCATCTGGCGGAGGAAGTGGGCGCGGGGATCAAAGGTTTTATAAACGCGGTGACCGAAGCCTGGGACTTTTTCCTTGTTGGCGAGCATGGCGCGGACTTTCTTTTCCGCGCCTTCGGCGTCGCCGCATTGGAGGAGAAGTTCCATGACTTCCTGATTGGCACCGCCATGCAGCGGGCCTTTGAGGGCGGCGATGGCAGCGGTGATGGCGGCGTGCATATCGGCGAGCGTGGCGGCGGTGACGCGGGCGGCAAAAGTGCTGGCGTTGAAGCCATGCTCGGCGTGCAAAACAAGGGCGGCATCAAGCACGCGAATCAGGGTATCGTGGGGTTTTTTGCCGTTCAGCATGTAGAGGAAATTCGCGGCGATGGACAGTTTTGGATCCGGGGTGATGGGTTCCAGGCCGCCGCGCAGGCGGTGGAAGGCGGCGACGATGGTCGGCAGTTGAGCCGTCAAACGTACGGCTTTACGACGGTTGGCGGTTCGATCGTTGCTGGGAAGATCCGAATCCAGGGCACCCAGCGCGCTGCAGGCGGTTCGCAACGCATCCATCAATTGAGTCTTTGGGGGTAGCGTCCGAAGTAGAGCCATGACGTGCGGCGGGAGCGTGATCGAAGCGCTGAGATCTTGTTTCAGACTAGACAGTTCAGCGGTGTTGGGGAGCTTTTCATCCCATAGAAGAAAAGCGGTTTCTTCAAAACTAACTTGACCGACGAGATCGGTAATTTCATACCCGCGATAGACCAGTCGACCGGCATTGCCATCAATGAAGCAGATGGAACTCGGGGCTGCGATGACACCCTGCAATCCAGCGGTGGATTTGGCTGCGGCAGGGGGGGTGGCGATGGGTGATTCAGTAGTAATGGCAGCCTCGTTCATGGAACCCCGTATTCAAGGTCATGGGTTAGTGGTTGTCGGCAGTCTCTGAGAACAAGCCAAGGACGCGTCCGTTGAAGCAGCAATACGGCGTGTGGCTGAGCGCGTTAGTTTTCGGACTATAGCGAAAAGACGTCGCGGAAGCAATTCTGTGGATGTCCGTGGTCCGTTGTCCGTTGTCAAA
Organism: Tepidisphaerales bacterium; assembly: GCA_038230975.1. Lineage (GTDB taxonomy): Bacteria > Planctomycetota > Phycisphaerae > Tepidisphaerales > Tepidisphaeraceae > JANXVV01. Next base: position 10,180 of record JBBRMF010000157.1, on the reverse strand, counting down.
GCCGCAGAAGTATCTTAACAACTGACAAGGGTCGACTGACCATGGACCAACCAAAAAAGAAACCCCGCCGATGAAGGCGGGGTTTCAGTAAATGTCGTGACGCGGAAGAATGGGACATGCAAACTGCATTGGCATGGCCGACCGATCAAAGCTCTCGACTTAGAATCCTTAGCGGTTCCACATGAAGCGGAACCTCAGAGGAAATTTCGTCAAACCCGAGTTCTCGACGAAATCCGGTCAAACTCTCCAGTGGCAAATGAAAGGGCCGCGAACACAAGCGCAGTTCATTTTACCAAGAGGCACGAAACAAGCCCGAAAACAACATTGGACACGCTCAGGATAGTGTACTGTCAATACACTGGAACCGAGATGTGCCTCACGATGTAGCCTGACAGGCAACACCGTCGGACAAGTCAATGCTCTCGCCTAGCATAATCGTCGGGGTGGGGAGGATCGGAAGAAGGGAGCAGGTCGATTGCGGGTGTCAAACCGCGGTGCCTGCCAGATTCCGATTCTCACCGCCGGATTCCGGCGTCATGCCCTTTTCCGAGAAGCCGTTGTCGCCAATTAAGAGCGACTTTTGCTTCTCTGGCCGCGCCGAATTTTCGCTCGGAAACATCGTCATGATTCCATCATCCCCGTTACAACCTGGGGGAGGAGCAAAATTCCACGCGACCGTGCCTACGGGATTAGCTGACTCATGAAAACCAACATCGGGTTGCTTCCTGGACTGGAGGGAAGCGTTCAATGCAGGGATCTCATGGGCGTCGTGGCTTGTACGAAACTGTCTGCCAATTCTTGCGAACTGTCTGACATTCCCGGACACGCACCACGACAACGGGCTAGGCCTGAAAAGTGGCCTGATCAAACCGGATGATTACTGGAGTGAAACTGTATTGCTACATTTCCAAACCAGACGGTGATGAATCTAATTCACCATCTCAACCTATTGGATCTACGCCCCAAGAAACTGGGTCTCCCGTGCCGATCGCATTCATCTTCTTTCGAAGTTGAACCGATCGACTTCGGCGGTCACAGCAACAGAAAGTGTATCGATCACCAAAGCGCTGTCAATCTACTTATTTGGCCCAAACACATTTTTTTTTGGGAATGTGCCCTCATCGGCGGTGAGGGCTGTTTTTACTGGAACCAACCCAACATTTCTGAGCATTTTGAAGCTGATTCGCGACTCATATACCTGCTTCTGACAAGGTATGACAGTGTCCGACATCCGAAAACAGGCGGGGAATTCCATCGAAAATACTATGGATTGTTTGTGGCATCGTCCGATAAAATCAGATGATGCGAAACGGAGTTTTAGCAGGGGGAGCGATTCTCAGCACTCTGCTGTTTTGCGCCTATCTCGTTCTTCCGTTTAATTCGTTACGGACGCAGGCAACCCCATTGCCGGTTTGGTCCCTTATCTGGGCCGATGAATTTGAGGGTTCACAGATTGATGGCCGCCGATGGGTCATCGCCGATCGCGGTCACGCAAATGTCGACGGGGGGATCAATTACTATGATCCACGAGAGGTATTCCAGGAAAATGGCAATCTGGTGATTCAAAGCCACTCGCAGGCTACGGGTCGTGATGGCAGGCCAACCTATAGTTCCGGTCGGGTTTCGACGAAGGGTAAGTTTGCTTTTGCGTACGGGAAAGTTGAAGTTCGCGCCAAACTTCCGGGCTCGCAAGGATTGTGGCCGGCTATTTGGATGCTTCCGTCAGATCGCTCGTGGCCCCCTGAAATCGATGTGCTTGAATTGCTGGGAAATGATCCGCATCGCATCTATATGACTCATCACTGGGGAAGTCGAAAGCGAGATTTGCATCACACGACCGATTTCGTCGGCCCGGATTTCACACAGGACTTTCACACGTTTTCAATCGAGTGGGAACCCGGGAAGCTTCGATGGCTGATTGATGATGTCGAGCGGAAAGTTGAAACCGAACACGTACCTGGCAAGGCGATGTACCTGATTCTGAATACTTCCGTGGGTGGGGACTGGCCCGGCATGCCCGATGAGACCTCGGTTTTTCCGGCAAATATGCAGGTCGATTACGTCAGGGTGTACCAACATCCGAAAAAAAGACGGTGAGAAATGAGAGCCGCTTACTGTGCTACTAAGCCGCGCACCAATCGCAAGTAGCCTCCCCGCAACATGCCATATAGCAGGAAGTCTGATCGATACGTTCGACACTGTGTGACAATCGTCCCGTCCCCCCTGGGACAGAACCGGTGGAGGCGCATGCGGTCGGATGACTTCTGATCCATCGGGATTACATTTTTTGCCGGCCTGACCGTGAAGCCGACTTTCAGCCCGATATCACGGCACGCCTGAACGATCTCCGGATTATTCGCCCCGTTTGGATACGCGATGGAGATGGGCGTTTTCCCGGTCATGTCCCGGAGTGAATCCTGTGCGCCCTGCACCTGTCGCGAAACCTCGTCGAGATTGTAGTTCGTCAGGATTGCATGGTTGGCGGTGTGGTTCCCGAGGTGGACCCAATTGTTGGATGAGAACTCACGTAATTCCGTGGGTGTGAAGGGCCGGTCGATGTCGCCGCGAGGCTGGAAGGCCTGTTCACCGAACTTGGTCTTCAATTCAGACTCAATCTGCTCCGTTCGCATTGACTTCATCGCGAGGGCATCATGATAGATCTGGCGAGGGTGCGCGCCTTGCGCGAGGCGTTCACGATACAGCACGTCCCACCAATAACATTTGTTCTGGAGGATGTTGTCAGTGGCGATAAAGAAGGTGGCGGGGACCCCGAATTGTTCGAGGATGGGCAATGCAAGGGTGTTGTTGAAATACCCGTCGTCGAAGGTGATGGCCACATATTTGCGGCTTGGGTCCAGATCGGTCAACAATTCATCAGGACCGATGAAACGGAATCCGTGTTCGAGATAATATGAAATCAGTTCCGCAAATTTCGCAACAGTGGTTCGTTCGAGCGGATCGATCATGTTGCGGGAAATCTCGTTTTCATCACGGAACAGTGAATGAAACAGAAATGCAAGCACACCGTTTCGCTCGCGAAACATCGCAAGGTAGGCGCGTGCGACCGCCGCGTCAGTACCGCGCACGAAGTTCTGGATCGTCTCAATCATGAAACATCATCTACAAAGCTTTATGGGCTTATTGCACTCCGTCTCGATATGCGGAGAGCGTGCGATTAACCATGGCGTCAATTGTAAAATCCGATGCCTTCTGCAACGAGGCTCGCCCATAGCGTAACATGAGCGCAGGTTCTGATGCCAATTTAATTAAGGCGACGGTGAAAGCCTCAATGTCATCGGTTGGAACGCTGAATCCGTTAACACCGGGTTCGATCAGGATTTCCACTCCCGCCGACGTTGTGGCGACAATTGGCAGCCCGGCCGCCATCGCTTCAAGGACGACATAGGGCAATCCTTCCTTGCGGCTGGATAGCGCGAAAATATCGAACGACGCCAACACTTCACGGGCATCCCGCTCACCCAGCCAGAGAATTTTATCGGACACATTTAACTTTTTACCCAGTTCCTGCATGGGTTCCAGCAGAGGACCGGCACCCACCATCACCAGCCGTACGTTGGGTGCGACGGCCACCGTAGCGGCAAAGGCTTCGACTAGAACGTGCGGCGCTTTTTGATCGACGATTCGGCCTACAAACCCGATCACAGTCACATCATCAGTTAGTCCCAATTCACGGCGCGCTGCGAGGCGAGGCGTCAGGTCTGCAGATTCCACACCGTTTGGGATGGTGATGACCCGCGCCTTGCCCAGGCCGATTCCCACGGCAGCTCTTGCCTCTTCCGGAGAGACCGCAACGATTCGCGAGGTCCGCAAGCTGAGCGACAATTCGATGGCCAGGTAGAACCACCGTTTAATGCGCGACAGTCCCGGGTCCATCATGATCAGTCCGTGCAAGGTATAGAACGCCGCCGCGCCGGTCCCTATTGCCGCCAGTCGGGCGATGGCTCCGCCTTTGGAACTGTGCCCGTGGACGATGTCGAATGGGCCGTGTTGTTTAATGTATCGCCGAACTGTTTTGAGCACTCGGAAATCGGATGGATGGGGACCGGTTCGCATGGGAACTGCGAATGATTCAACATCCTTCAGTTTCGCCAGTCGATCTTTAAATCGTGCGTCGATACGGCCAGTGGAATAGATCAGATGAACTTCGCAGTTGCGTGCCTTTAAACCGTCGGCCAGATCCAGTACATGGCGTCCGGTGCCGGCACCGCTGGATTCAACGACCAACAGAATCCGCAGACGTTGCGCGATGGCCTTCGGCGTCGGTGTCGACAAGGCCTGCTGAAAGTGAATTTCTGAACCGATATCAACACCCACGGAGGCCTTCCGACTTACTATTGTCGTTGTCACAAACAGAATTCAGGGTGGCACGGGTCGCGGGTCTCCGAGACCTGTGGTGCGTCCACGACGGGCAGGGACACAGGGCTCGGAGTGCCCCCACCCGTGCAACCTCGTACATCGCTCAAAACGGTATTGCGAGTGCGGCTGCTTTCACAACACGTCTAAATGGAATTTTAATTCCTGGCCACCTCTTCGTAAACGGCCTCATAACGGCGAGTAACCGCGGACAAATCAAATAATTCCCGGACTCTTGCACGCGCGGACGCACCCAAATGCTCTCTGGCCTGCGGGGTTAATGTCAGTAAATCAATTATCGAACGCGCGAGTGCGTCGGAATCGCCTGGCGGAACAATGCGTCCGGTGTTACCGATTATCAGCGCGGAGTCACCGACATCCGTCGCGACGCAGGGAACTCCGCAGGCCATCGCTTCACCGACTGCTAATGGGAACGCCTCGCTCACAGATGATGATACGTTTAGATCCATCGCGGCATACAGCCGAGGCACATCCCGGCGCGGTCCTAATAAATGGCAGTTCTTGCCAATCTTCAACTGCTGAACAAGTTCCATCAATTCTGCGTTCTCATGATTCACCTTTGTGCCGCACAGGAGAAAGTGAACATCGGGGTGCGTTTGCATGACTTTGGCCGCTGCTCGCAGGAAGTTGGCATGATCTTTGAGTGGATCATAGCGGGCTACCAGACCGATCAGAATCGCGTGGGTATCAATTCCCAGTTCGCGTCGTATGTCGCTGCGCGCTTCGGGGTCGGGTTGAAAAACACCCGTGTCAAAGCCATTCGGAATGACAGTCATTTTTGGGTTGGCAAATCCGCGCGCGGCGTACAGCTTCCGTGAATGTTCCGAACATAAAACAACCCTCGCCGGCACGCGGTGAGATAGCACCGCGCAGGTATTTACGGTCAATAGTGTTGAACGTTTGGTCAGACCTGCAACATGATCGGAATGATGAATTCCCCAGACGACCTTGCCACCCGGTACGAGTACGGAGGCAAGAGCTCCGATGAGATTGGAGTGGTCCATCCAGGTTTGGATGATCGTCGGCCGTTCGGCGCGCAAATGCCTCACGAGCCGCAGCATGGCCCGCGGGTCTGGAATGCCGGGCTTCATGCCCATTGTTTTAATGGCTATTCCCCCCTCTAAAATAGGTCCGGCGACGGTTAAATTATCTATCAGTGAAACGGCTGACGACTCAAAGCGTGCGCGATCCGTGCGCAATATCAGGTTGCGGAGCATCGCCTCGGCTCCACCGAACTCGAAGCTGTTGATAATGTGAATGACTCGAATCTTCTTCATAAATTGGGGAATTAAAGTTGTGGTTTCGGTCACCCGAACCATACATCGAATCGGCGAGCGGGCCAAAACTAAATGTCGTCCAATCCAGACTCCCCATCCTATCCCAATTACGCATCCTAACAATCATAGAATGGGGGTGGGGTCGACTTTGCGAATCTACAGCGAGCATTTGCCCGTATACGATGTCGAGGAGACTGTTTGCCGTGAAGATTCTGACTTGACTTACGCTTTTCTTGTTGCATCCTAGTCGCAGGCTTTCTAGCCTATTGCAAGCCAACGTAGATTGGCTGCTGACAGTGGGTTCGGTTCATTTTTAGCCGCGCATCAGGCGGTATATTGGACGCATTTTTTTAGAAGCATCGTGGGTGCATTCTGCGCAACTCCGAAGAGTTGCGCGCAGGGTGTTGAGTCGATGTTTCTCCGCGTGGAACGCTTATTCTATGGACAAGCTGCTTCGCGACGTCGTCGCTGGTCATCGCTCGATTAGCATTCCTTCCTCGGAAGGACAGGGTCATTCGGCGGCACCGCTGTTTGCGGTTCTGTGGCGTCGGCGATGGACGCTCGGTCTGACGGTCATTGCCTGCGCGCTTTTCGCAGGCACTTACTTGTTTCTGGCAACACCGATTTACAGCAGCACTTCAAAGGTGGCTATTTCGCAAAACGGGGCTAACCCCTACAGCGATAACCACGGTTATGTCTCGCAATCCGATAGCTATATGCAAACGCAGGGAGACATCTTTCTGTCTACCTCCGTTCTGGCCCGTGCATTGGATGCGACACACTACCGGTCGATGAAAACCTTTTCCACGATGAAAGGTGATCCTGTTGCGTGGGTGCGGGCATTAAAAAGCTTTAAGGTGGAAGTGGCCCGCAAGTCGGATGTGATTGCTGTTTCCCTGGAGTCACCTTACCCGCGTGAGGCGGCGCTGTTTGTCAACAGTGTTATCAACTCCTACATCGAAGAGCAGTCACACGACAAGCGATCGACGGGTAGTGAGATGGTCAAGGTTCTTCAGCGTCAAAAGCTGGAACTGCAACAAAAGCGAGATCTGTGCCTGGCGCAAATGATTGAAGCCAAACGCCAGAGCGGGGTGTTGTCTCTGAAAGACGACAAGGCCAATACCGTGATGGAACGGGCCGAAGCGCTCAATACATCGCTCACGAACGCGCAGTTGGAAACCATCGCATTGCGGTCGCAACTGGATTCGATGACGGCGGCATTGGCGACACCGGAATCCATCGCCGCATTCGTGGAAGCGCAACAGGCCAAGGGTAAGGAGTCCGGCGACCCCGAGTATCAGGAACTCCGCAGCCAAATGACGCAATTGACCTTAAATCAAACGTCCAGCGGCACAATGCAGGGGCCCAACCATCCCCGAGTGCAGGTTCTGTCGACGATCGTCGATTCACTCAAACAGCGCATCGCAGCCAAGCAGCGGACGATGGTTGAATCCCAGCGCGCCGCGCTGAATTCCCAGGTTGTCGCCGCTGAAGGCAAGGAACGGCAGATCCGTACGATCCTCGAACAGCAGGAAGGGCGCGCGATTGGCCTCGGACCCAAAGCCGTGGAATTTGCCAAGCTCGAAGCCGAAGTAAGCCAATTGCAAAAGCAGAGCGACATGATCGATGCCCGCGTGGGTGAGATCAGTGTCAATACGCTTGATGTCGGCCCTTTGAACGTCAAGGTTTTGGAGCAGGCTCGAATCGAAGAAACGCCGGTCAAGCCAAACAAACCTTTGATTCTGGCGGCGGCGGCCATGCTGGGCTGCATGCTCGGAATGGGGTTGGCCATTCTCCGCGAATGGCAGGATGCAAGGCTGCGTACTCCGGAGGAGATCTTCGCCGTGCTCGGCACTCCGGTGCTGGCCACCGTGCCCCGGATTAATCCGCAGTTATCCTCGGTGAATCGTGGGCAAAGCGTTCGCCTTGATTCACGATCCATCACTGCCGAAGCCTATCGATCGGTTCGCACGTCGCTGTACCTCGGCCTATCAGGCAAAGCCCGGACGATACTGGTTGCCTCTCCGATGCCCGGCGACGGTAAATCGACGACCGCCAGCAATCTAGCCATCGCCTTTGCCCAGGCGGGCGATCGCACGTTGCTGATTGACTGCGATCTGCGTGAGCCCGTGCAGCATCTCATCTTCGAGACCGCTGGTAATTTCGGCCTTTCCAACGTCATGACCGGCGACGTCAAACTGCGCGACGCGGTTCGCCCGACTCGATCACCGGGTCTGTATGTATTGCCCTGTGGCCCTGTCCCGGCGAACCCTGCCGAGCTGCTCAGCAGCAAGCGGTTCGGGCGGCTCATCCAGGCGCTCAGCAAATCTTTCGATCGAATCATCATCGACTCTTCGCCGTTGTTACGCTTCTCCGACACCCGCATTCTTGCGGCGTCGGCAGACGTGACGATTCTCGTGCTTCGCATGAATCAATCCATGCGAACCCTTGGTGTATTGGCGATCAACGGCCTTCAGAAAATCGGGGCAAATGTCGTAGGTGCCGTCGCCAATGACGTGCCATCGGGCAAGGCCTATCCGTATTACGGTGGATCCTCGCAATATGTCGCGCCGGCTCGCGCAATCATTGCGCAACCGGGATCGAACGGAAATCGTGGCGACGCCTGGAGCATTGCCCGGCCTTCGGAAAAAGTCGTCGTCGAATCACTGGCCATTTCCGAGCCAGATTGGTCGACAGACATGCTGTAGGCGAAATGCAATTGATCGCAAATTGAGAGTGGGTTCAACGCTGGGAAAAAGTCCGAAAGGGCCGACCGGGCAGCGCGGATTCCCAATATTCCTTCCGTCAGGTGATAAGTGGTGTGGTGTGGTGTGGAGGTTGAAGATGCTGAAACAACATCGAAGAGATATGGATGCCGACCTGGACGAATTCGATGAATTCTTCCACGACCGACTGCAGGCGGATTTAACCGAGGACCTGCACTTTGGACCCCTGGAAGAAATGCCCACTTACCGGGACGAATTGCCCGAAAGTGAAACGTGCAGCTCACCCAATTCGGCTGATTCACGAATTGTGAACCAACGGGCGATTCGTACCACCGGACCCTACGTCGTATCCGATATTATTTCGTTAGTGCTTTGTGGCCTCATCGCGCACGGCGTGCTGTGGTGGATGTATCCCGCCGCCGCCTCGCACATGCGTTGGATTTCGCCGGTCGCGTTGCTCCCGCTTATTGTGGTGTACGCGGTGGGCGGGCTCTATTCGGAAATCTGGCTTCACCCGATTATCGAACTTCGGCATTTGTCGCATATCAACACAATCGCATTACTCGCTGCCGCGGCGGGGGGGATGATGGCTCCGCCCATCAGCTTATGGTTCGCCGTGGCCTGGCTTGCGGCGATGTTCTTCGTTCCCCTTTGTCGATCAATGACACGTCACATTTGTGCAGGCAAGCGTTGGTGGGGCTACCCCACGCTCGTCATCGGCTCGGGTCCCGGCATTGACAATATCACCCGCGCCCTGCTGAAAGCACCCCGTTCGGGTTTAAGACCCGTGTTGTTGACGGACCCAGGTGACTACTGCCGTGTCTCGGTCATGCCGGTTGTCAATGATCCTGTGACGCTTGAATCGCTGATCCGCTCCGAAGGCATTCGCCACGCCGTGGTCTCTCTGCCGGAATTTTCCAATGCGCAGATGACAGAATTGCTGGATCGTTTCGCGGGAGTGATCCCTCACTTGCTCGTGCTTTCAGATGCCTCGACGCTGCCGACGCTATGGGGTGCTTCTCGTCGATGTGGTCGACTGACCGGCATTGAAGTGCGGAATGGATTGCTCCTGGTCACGCTCGGAATCGTAAAACGCGCGCTCGACGTGACGATTTCGCTCATCGTTCTTCTGTTGGGTCTTCCCTTGCTCATTGTTCTTGCATTGCTGGTGAAGTGTACCAGCCCTGGCCCCATATTTTTCGGGCACACGCGCATCGGGCAGCATGGCAAGCGGTTTAAGGCATGGAAGTTTCGTAGCATGTACACCAACGCCGACGCAGTCTTGCGAGAGTATTTGGAACGCGTCGCTTCCGCGCAGGAAGAATGGGATCGCGATCATAAGCTTCGGATTGACCCGCGCGTCACCTGGGTTGGCAACCTCTTTCGCAAAACCAGCCTCGATGACTTGCCGCAGATCTGGAACGTATTGAAGGGTGATATGAGCCTGGTCGGCCCGCGACCGATTGTCGAAAGAGAAATCGTGCGGTATGGTCGGGTGTTCCGACTGTACACTGCCGTAAAACCTGGCATTACCGGACTATGGCAGGTATCAGGCCGAAATGACATCAGCTACGACGAACGCGTGCAACTGGATCAGTTTTACGTGCGGCATTGGTCTCCCTGGCTCGACGTTTACATTCTGGCCAGAACCGTGATTACCCTGATTCGCCGTGATGGCGCGTATTGATTGAATCAATACCCATGCAACGACCCGGAAAAAATATTCTCTCTCACACCGCGATCTATCTCGTCGCGCGCGGTGTGCCGGGCATCATGGCGTTC
>JBBRMF010000156.1:0-12215 GCA_038230975.1 Tepidisphaerales bacterium | reverse complement strand
CCTGCATGCGAAAGCTCGCCGTACTCCTCAACGCCATGCTCCGTGACCGGATCACCTGGACGGAATTGGCCGTCACGAAAAAAAATCAGCCGGCATAAATATGCTTCGAGGTTCACTTGACAAACAACACAGCCGCTGTGTGCTTCGATCCAGGACACGCACAGGTCTCGGAGTACCGCGACCTGTGGCACCCAGCGATGTCGCTACACCAACGTGCAAAACGCTCTAGATCGAGTACAATCCCGATTAAGTCACGACGGAAATCAGGTTGATTTTCGCAATTCTCATCAGTCAATGACGCGAATATTCGCGGTGCTTCAATGGGCCGGGTTACCACTCTAAAAATATTTTGCACGGCCTCCGATCGGAGCGCAGCTGCGAGCTGTCGAACCCACAAGGCCTATTCTGAATCAACTCTGAATGGAAGCTTTTATGAAATCGCGGATTTCTCACTCAATGGGGCATTTTTTCAAAACATCATCGCCAAGCAAATCACGTCTCCACAAACATCTGCCGACTGCATCGGACTATGTAAACATCCTGGAACTTCTGGAAAACCGCGTGTTGATGGATGCCACTTCCGCATTGGTCCAACTCGATTCAACCTTTGGCCAAAATGGGGTCGCCCAGCCTGGTATGATGGTAGACGCCAACGGCAACAACGAGAAGCTCAGCTATTCAACTTTTACCGATGCTGGCAACGGGCAGACGTATGCCTTGGAAGGTCAACAGACAAGCTGGGCCGGACCGAACGCATTCAGCCTGATTAAACTGAACGCCGATGGGTCGTTGGATCCCACGTTCAATTCTCCGCAGCAGTCCTATCAAACGCCCCAACCGGACCCGCTTCCCTGGTCTGGTTTCAGTCTGACAGATTTCATCCAGCCGGAGGCCATCAAGATTCAAACCGATGGCAAAATCATCGTCGTTGTCCGCGATATTCCTGTCGGCCCGCCGGACCCTTTCCTGGTCTTTCGTTACAACACCGATGGATCGCTGGACCCAACCTTCGGCATCAACGGCGAAACTATTATTCCCATCGATAACGCCGAAAGCGATCCATCGGTCTTCCTCACACCCGATGGAAAAATTGATCTGATCGATACCGCCGGTGCCTCCAGGCATTGGAATTTTGCCTCCTCCACCTGGATACCCTCTGATCCAACCCTCTTTTTCCGGCAACTGAATTCCGATGGTTCCATGGATGCTTCCGTCGGCACGAACGGTGTCGCCGCATCACCTCTCCCCGCATTAAAAAGCAGTTTCATGGCAGACAATCATATAACCCTCGCGAGCTTGAACAGCACATATATCGGCGCGATCGCCGCGCCCGGCGGTGGTTTCAGCGTGTACCTCGACGATTCCGCCGCAACTCCAAGTTACGATCCGGCAACCTATATCCATAACAGTTTCCAGACTCATGACGAAACGACCGTCGTTCAAGTGGATTCTTCCGGAAATCTCGGGACATCTTCGGTAATCACCTCGTCTGACCACAGCTATGTCTACGATCCTTCGACGGGCAGTTACGTCAACGGATATGTCAATCTCCCCACGGCTTTGCAGGCCGATGGAAAGCTACTCGTGTACAGTGCGGATGCCAACGGAATTCTCCGCTATAATTCTGACGGAACCCTCGATTCGACTTTCCAAACCGGTGCCATCCAATTCGGAAATGGCCCATCTACAAACACGCTGACCAAAGTTCTTCCCCAATCGGACGGAAAAATATTGACTCTATCGATTGATCCATCCGGAACTTTTTATGCGATGCAGCGGCTGAATTCCGATGGTACACCCGATACAACGTTCGCCAACGGGCAAGCCATTTACTCCGGAACGTTCCCCAGGATATCGAGTGGTTATACAGTCATACCCCCGGTGAACGAGAACATGTTGAATCTGTTTGCGAGTGTTTCAAATTTCACCACGATGCCCGATGGCTCTATCATGGTAGGAACCTATGGCGGATTTGGGAACGCGGGTGCCATCGCGAAAATCACGCCCAGCGGTGGAACCGCCAACGCCTATGACGTGCAAGCCGCAGTGACCAATTTTGCCGCCGCTCAAGCCGCTCAGGCAGCCGCCGACCTTGCCACCGCGGCAGCGGAGCAGGAAGCCTATGCCGCACAACAAGCAGCAATTGTTGCACAACAAGCCGCCGATCAAGTTGCATTGGCCGCTGCCGACCTAGCCCAAAACATTGCCAACAGTCCAATCACCAACGACGACGGCAGCATCTCCACCTTCACCGCCGACGGCACTGAATCCATCGTCTACCCCGACGGCTCAATGACCAGCATCGACGCCTCCGGCCAAACCACTACCACCGATCCTTCCAGCGATCCGTTATCCGGAGGCGGGCTGGTTGGAATTGGAACCGACAAGCAGTCTACTAAAGCCCCCAACGATCTGCTCGATCCGAATGCATCGAACCTACTTACCAGCAATGGAGCAGTGATATTAAAATCGTAGACACCCTAAACTGCTGCCATGCCGCGCAGACGATCCATTTTCCTTATGCTGTTGCCTGCCATCGTGCTGTGGGTCTACACTGTGTGGGATGAGGTCTTTAACGACTCCCTTCGCCACGAAGCTTTTGTTCGACCAATAGCCGTTGCGCTGGCGTGGGCCTATGGCATCGCAGGGGGCATCGCACTGAGCGCTCGTTTGGCGAGATCGTTCCGAAAAATCACATCGCCGGGCCTGTGTCGCGGTTGTGATTACGACCTTCGAGCAACACCCGACCGTTGCCCTGAATGTGGTCGCGTGCCAGAGAAAAACTCCGATTTGTCAAATCGTCAACATCGGCCCGAGAGGCGCATGTTCCGCGATCCATGGCGTTAAAATCTAAAATGAGCGTGATTGAAATGAAAGCGATAAAGTATCGCAGCGGGGCCGGATTGACCGGCACAGTCGTAAACATGCCGTCCCACTTTTTATTGCCCATTTTTCCACAATTCTGTCGAGAGTATCGATTTAATCTAATTGCGTTTGGTTTCGCGAGGGGATGAAAATCACCATTGGATGGGCTTCCGCCCATACGATATAGGCGTTATAAGCGTTGGAATCGATCGCATCACTCGCGCACGAAACGTGTACGCGTGAGGCGAAAACCTCTTGCAACATGCATTAAAATCCGATTCAAACCCTATCGTCAGATGTATTAATCAACGCCGGTTGAAAGCCCGTCGGTGGAATGCTGGAGAGCGAATGTCGTCGATTCATTTTGAACCTTCCCTGACTCAGACCCAGCGCCAGAGCGGTCGGATTCAATGGGTGAATATTGCAAAAGGGATCGGCATCATCCTCGTCGTCTTCGGACACGTCGGCCGGGGTGTCATAGACCGGGACAACGCGACCACAAAGCAAGGCATCACTGCAACCGTTTCAGCCATTCATCAATATGTTTCGCTCGACAATGCCATGTACGCCTTCCATATGGCGTTATTCTTTTTTCTCTCCGGGCTGTTCGTGGAACGCGGGGCGCAAAAATCGAGCGTTCAATTCTTTGGGCAAAAACTGCGCACGATCGTCTATCCTTATTTCATCTGGTCGATCATTCAATCCCTTTTTGTCGCACTCGCCAGCGCTCATGTCAGGGGCCAGATATCGGCCCGCGATGTCATCCGAAAACTTCCCTGGGAGACCTACGCCCAGTTCTGGTTCCTTTACGTGCTGATGCTCTGCATGACGGTCTATTGGCTTTTCTACAAATTGCGCCTCGGGCGAACCGCCATCACGGGCATCGCACTCGCAATCTATCTGCTCGGACAGCGCGTCCACTTATCTGACCACGGAAAAGCGCTGGCATACCTGTCCGAGTGGAGCGTGCTGTATCAGACGCGCATGTACTTCTTTTATTTCGCGGCCGGCGCTTCATGCGCCCCGATTTTGCTCCGCCCATCAAAGCAGTTGCCCGCAATAGTCCTGACTCTGGCCGGTGCCGCGATGCTGATCGCCGAGTATTGGCTGGCGAAAGATTTCGACCCGGATCACGTCCCGGCTCACCTGCGTGCGATCGGAGATTTTGCCATCTCGCACGGATTGAATGCCCGCGACTGGGTCGCCGTTCTTCCCGCGGCCCTGGGCATCGCGGGAACCATCGCAATCGCCATGGCCATCGACCAGCACCGAATCGGTGGACTCTTGGAATGGCTCGGTGAGCTGTCCCTTCCTATCTACGCCGCCCAGGTGATTGCCGCCGCAGCCATTCGAGTGGCACTGCAGAAGGTGCTACACATTCATCAGTTCGGCCCGCACCTTATCCTGGGAACTGTGGCGGGATTGGCAGTGCCGGTCATTCTGGATGTCTTTGCGCTTCGCGTGGGTTTCAATTATCTGTTCACGTTCGGCGCAACCAAGCCCGCGAACAAAAACAAGCCAGGTCAAATTCAGCCACAGATCCCGGCAGGAATCCCCGTGGTCTGAACGGCCTGCGGAATTCACCCACCTTTTCTTCATGGCGCAATTTCCCCGAGTGCCGGCCCGTCGCGAACCTGGAATGTGACGCGGTCGATGGAATCAAGCCAGCCGTCGATCGACCCGGGTTGCCCATCGATATCGTACCGAAGCGAAAAATGTGACGCATCGACCGGATCCGCCTGCGCCGCGAAAATGTGAACCTTGCGGCGATCAATCCTCGTGATCACGCGCGTCGACAACCCCTTCAATTCCAACCGTGAACCAACCGACCAGGTCGCCGGCCGCCACACCAACGCGTTGATCTCCAAAATTCGATCGTCCGTTGGCGAGTTCTGTCGCTCGAGAAAAACAACCGCCACAAGCCTCTCCGGCGAACCGTTCGCATGCCGCGCATGCAGAAACGCCCCCGTGCGAATCGGTGCCTTGCTGACCCCGATACGAACATATCCCCATCCAAAACGCGCATACGACCCAAGCGTCTCTTCCCCCACCCCCACTAACGGCCCAAGCTCCCGACCTGCCGACATCGTCGGCCCAAGCACCGTGTTCGGAACCTGACCAATCACACTCGCCACCGGCCTGAACCCGCCCGCCAAAAGCGCCATCGCTTCCGCAGGATCATTCGCGTAATCAAGCTGCCCCTCCGGAGCCGTGTACACAAGACATTTATTCTGACTGCCCAGATACCACCCCTGCTGAACCAGACCCGGCACATACTGAAGCGTGGAGAACGCCAACGCCAACACCAGGGCCCAAATCATCAGCCGTCGAACCTTCCACCACCGCCGTTCGGGGGCGGAAACCGGGGCATACTCAAGCGGATGTGAAATGGGTTCCGGCATTGATCGGATTATATCCCAATGATCACCTTGTGGAACCAAACATTTGGCGGGCCATAGCTCGGCGTACTCAAACACCCGTGCCGTTGCGCCGCCCTGGATACTGCCCTGAATTTAAGTGAATATAACCGCATTGGAGCGTGCATGCGGCAGCGATCTGCAATTCCCGTCATCGACATCTTCGCCGGCCCCGGTGGCCTCGGTGAGGGCTTCAGCGCCTTCACCGATCCCCGCGACAAGCAACCGTTCCAGATCGCCCTTTCGATCGAGAAAGACCCCGTCGCCCACCAGACCCTGACGCTCCGCAGCTTCCTTCGCCAGTTCCCACCCGGTGAAGTTCCCGACGCCTATTATCGACGGCTCCAATGCCAGATGAGCACGACGGAACTCTTCAACGAATTCCCCAGGCAGTCCGCCGCAGCCCACACCGAGGCCTGGCGCGCCACGCTCGGTGACGAAATCGAGGCACCGCTGCCAGAGTTGCGCCGCCGCGTACGCGAGGCACTCGATCGATTCCCGGAAGGCGATGATCGCTGGGTTCTGATCGGCGGGCCTCCATGCCAGGCGTATTCGCTTGCGGGACGGTCACGTAACAAAGGAAAAGCAGATTACCGCCTGGCCGACGATCCCAAGGCCCATTTATATCTGGAATACCTTCAACTCATCGCCGACTCCTGGCCAGCCGTCTTCGTCATGGAAAATGTCCGTGGCCTGCTCTCTGCCCGGATCGAAGGCGATCTTGTCTTTGAAGGAATTGCCCGTGATCTTTCCGACCCCGCCGAAGCGCTTCAACGAGAAGGCCGCACGCGCACAAATCAACGCCGCCGATCCTACCGACTTCGGGCCGTAACGCGAAGTGAGCTATTCCCCTCGCCTCCTGACTATATCGTGAAATGTGAACAGTACGGCATTCCCCAGGCGCGACACCGCGTCATTATCGTCGGCATCCGCGACGACATGGACATTCACAAATTGGGCACCCTCACTCCATCGCCCGGGCCGAATGTTGATGAGATGATCCGCGACCTGCCGCCGCTCCGCAGCGGACTTTCACGAGAACCGGATGATCGCGCTTCGTGGATGTCAGCCGTTCGTGATGCCGTTGGAAATTCGATTCCAAAAGACATTAGAGAATTAATGGTCTCCGCAACGCATGATCGGGTCGCAGAGTCAGCACTTGAACGTGGCAGCGATTTTGTCGCAGGCAGGCCATGTATTCAATATCACGACCGGCGCGACTGGTTCGTCGATCGACGGCTGAAAGGCTTCTGCAACCATTCCGCGCGAGCACACATCAGGCTTGACCTTCACCGCTACGCCTTCGCGGCATGTTTTGCGCAACTTCGTGGTCATTCACCAGCGTTGGCCGATTTTCCTACGTCGCTTCTTCCTGCCCATCTCAACGTCGGCGTTGCTCTTTCCGGGTCGCACTTTGCTGATCGATTCCGTGTTCAGTTAATGGGCAGACATTCAACAACTATTACTTCACATATCAGTAAGGACGGACACTACTACATCCACCCGTCCCCGATTCAGTGTCGCAGCCTCACAGTTCGCGAAGCTGCTCGATTGCAGACATTTCCCGACAACTACCTTTTTGAAGGACCGCGCACGGCACAGTACACACAAGTTGGGAACGCCGTGCCACCTCTGCTCGCACGGCAGATCGCCGCGCTCGTAAACGATATTTTTTGAGGTGTGACATAGACCGCCTGACTCCACAGCACCGCAGTTGGAACATGTCGCAGATTAAGAGTCGTGATACGAAGCCGGAGCGCGCAGTCAGACGCATTCTTCACCACATGGGCTTTCGGTTTAGACTGTCGACGGGGCAGAAAGTGTTCGGCAAGCCGGACATTGTGCTACCCAAATATCGAACTGTCTTGTTCGTACATGGCTGTTTCTGGCATCGTCACTTCGGCTGCAAAGCCTGCTACATGCCCAAAAGCCGCATCACCTTCTGGCAGCAGAAGTTTGAAGCAAACATCGTAAGGGATTCGAAGGTACGCAGGCGACTACGTAGGGAGGGTTGGCGTGTCGTCGTCGTTTGGGAATGTCAGATACCCCAAACAGGTGAATTGAAGAAAAAGTTTTTGAAGATAAAATCTCAACATGCATGACATGCCTGATGAACCGACACTTCCGAAAAACGCCACTGCCAACGACGCCGTTCGGTATATCCGCGCTCTCGTTCGATGGATAGGAGTTGGATTCCATCCTGACGAGAATTTCCACAGCTATGTTAACACTGAAACCCAGCGCCACTCATTTGGAATTGATCAGGCGACTCGACTGAATATTGAACTTGATCGCGCAATCTGCCTTCTCGATGGGACTGGCGTTGATGTCTATGATGTTGGGATTCGTGTCCAGCACCGGATGTATCGTGAGATGGGATACCTGCCGGCATTTAACGAAAGCGGTCAAACTCCTTCGGGAGCAATGAGATGAGCCCTTCTTCTGGAACTGAATATAGATCGAAGGTGAGGTCAAACTGATTCAGAATATCGGCTAGGCGGCGCGGCGACCCATCAGCCTTTCCGCCTGCGCCTTTTTTAGGCGAGACTTTTTTCTTGTCGAAGTACAGGCCGGTGACAACGCTCATTACGTTTTTGTTGGTGATTAGCTCTTGGCGAGACGCCAACTGCTCAACAACGTCGCCAGGAGCGCTGACGTTGGTCATTAGAACACCCCTCGCACGTTCCGGCTCATCAGCGTGAGCTCGAAATATAGCGTATGGACCCAGCAGCAAGTGACGATAGTACCGCTGGAAATTATCAATTGCGGGTAGATATCGGGCTGATTCACCCGGCTTTCGCTCACCGTTCTTCCCAACCGGGCAGACCTGATCAAAAAACAGAAGCGTCAGCCACGCCCAAAGGCCCGCGTCTCGTTCTACATTGGCAATCTTCGCGGCTGAAAGCAGTCCGTCGAGGTATTTGGCGGCGTCAAATCGCACTGCGAAGGACTGGTCGACGACCTCAACATCCGCAGCGGGTTCGGATGCGTCTTCGTCCGTCAGGAGCCAAATCGGCGGCGGTGTCGGCGGGGCGGCCTTGAGTTGTTCGAGGTATTGCCCAAACTGTGTCAGGCCGGTCTGTGTAAAGCGGCGGAGTTTCATTGGCCGACCTCCTGTTTGCGGATTTCCATGAAGCGATCGAACAGCCCGCTCCGTGCAGAAAAGGCGCTCACGGCGGAATCAATCCAACGTTCGACGTCGTCGGCATTGCTCTGATCGTCTTCAACGGTGTCCGGGTCGGGCGTCACACCAGGGAGCATTTCCGCAAATCGAATCCAACGGCGGCGCCAGTCGGAGAGATTCTCTTCGTCACCCAAGTTTCGATCGATCACAAGAATTCGAACCAGAATTTGCCGCATCGCCGCCGGCGCAACGAGCGACCGAAATCGCGCATCGCGGTAAAGTTCTTTCCATCCAAAGTCTCCGAACTTATCGCTGATGAGGAGCATTGGCATATGGTCGGCAAACCGGACTCGCCAGACTTCTGACCCGATATCCGCCGGAATGCAGTCTATCAGGGGATCGCCGTGTCCTTCCATGTCATCCGGCAGCACCGGGCGGATCGCATCAGCCTCGGCGAGCAGTTTGCCGAGCGCTTCACCGTCGGCGGAAATTTTCACGCGGAATAGGAGACCGTCAGCACCGCCAAACTTGTCAAGCGACCGCTGTTCAATCGGAGGCGGAGAAATCAACCCGACCCGGCCGAAGTCCCAACGATCCCACGCGGTCGACGCGCTGCGGTACGCTTCAACGTAAACGCGGGCCTGTGGGTCGAGCTTGTATTCGACGAGCTTTGACAGTTCCACATTGAACGTCAGGCCGTTCCCGTTGCTAATGATGCGAATCGGGACGTCTTCTTTCGTTATTTTTTTTCGTCCAGTATAGTTAATCCGTTGAGCCATTGGTCTGTCCCTCCAATTCTTTCACTTTTACGTCGATGTGCAGATCTCGACGGGTATCGAAGCCGGTAACGCGAATTTTGAAATCAGGCTCGTTTATCTTGACGACAACCCAGTTGTCGCCGAAATCCGTGTGTTCGCAGCCAACATAGTCACAGTCAATTGCCCCGAGCCCGATTCGGAAGTCCGCCGGGCGATATTTGGCGAGCGGATTGCCGCGCCGAACATCGTATGCCACCTTCAATTCAATTGATGGAGGCAGTGATGCGTTAGCGTCTCCGCGACAGATAACAAAACCATCTTCCAGCTTCTGGACGCGGAACCGCTTCGGTTTTGCCGGTGGCGGAGGGGGTGGAGGTTCCGTCACTCCGCCCGGTTTCTTTTTCTTCTGTTTCGTTTTCGCGCCATCATCAGCCGCGCTTGGAAGGGAGAATAAGTCAATCAGCAATGATGGATCGGCCTTCTTCTGTTCGTCACTCAAAAGTCGCAGGATGGAAGGGACGCTCGACGCGACATAGTTGATGCACACGCCGGCCTTGACGTACTTGTCTTTGACGAGTTGGAATTGCCATTGGGTATGTGCGGGGTTTTCGGCATCGCCAAGCAATTTGGCGAGGGTGCCGTGTTCAATAATCACCAGCGCCCGCACACCGGGGCAACGAACCTGACGGTTGTTGTTGCGAACATCGCTAATGATCAGACCCTTGCGGACAAAGACGATCTGACCTTCATCGCTCGATAGATCGCGCTGCAACACCACTTTGAATTCGGAGTCATGCTGTTGCTCACCGGCGTCAAGTTTCTCGCGTATTTGAACCGGGATACAGACTTTCACAACCTCGTGGTTTTCGAGTTGGCTTTGAATTGCACCGCGGACCGTGTCCGCGATGCACGCCCGCTCCCACTTCGGCGACTCTATGTCCGATGGAAGCGACAATTCCTGCCAGCTTTCGGCACCGAGCGCCGCAAGAGCCAGATCGAACAGAGGCGACATTTGTGAAGCGAACGGTTCGCCTTCTGTCTTGGCGGCCTGAGTAATGGTCTTGGCGTCGATCAACGTCTCGCCTAATTCGTTCCGCACCTTTACGACCAACTCGCCCGAAAGAACGGGATAAAAAAAGTCCGTTATCACCGCTCGAATAATCGCGTGCGCATCAACGGTGGGGTTTAGCCGGGGAACGACAATGCTTAGTCCCGCCTCGTTGGCCCGAGTGAGTTGAAAGTGGGCCTTAAACTCAGTGATAAACGCTTCGTCATCGATCGGCAGAACGAGTCCGACATCTTGGTTGCTCGGAATACCGAACCAGCCATCGGGAAGGAAAGTCGTTGCACCTACCTGATGCGTTCGAAGCACCGCCGTGCCCATCAGATAATCGCGTTGCGAGCCATCCGTTTCGGCGCGACGAGTCAGCGCGAATACCGAACGGATATCGCTGGCACGCGCAAACTCATGCTTGCCGACCCCGTGTCGTCCGCGATTACCTTCCACTTTGTCCGACAGACCTTCGGCACGGAAGTAGTTGAAGAACGGATTATTTACGCCTTCAATTGGCTTCCACTGAGTAGGATCGCCAAGAAGACCGGTCGTGCCAAAGTCTTCAAACACCAGATAGCGGAACCCGCCGGCGCTCGATAACGACGGCATTTTATGCTTCGAGGCGTTCAGGTGAGGCGCAAAACCATCCATGTAGGGTTGAGGCGACGACCGACCAACGGACGCCATCGCCGCAAAGATGCCGACCCGAACACAAATCGGCCCAGCATGTTGCGGGGCGCGAGCGTCGAGAGAGTTCTGGATGCCTTCACGGATTAATCCCGTGGGATTGTCCTTTACCGCATCCGATGCAAAAAATTTCTCAATTTGCGGCTCACGCGCGCGGTCGCCTGGGCGCATCACATTGAAATGCCAGCTTTTCATACCGACTCCTTAACCGTCAAGTGCTCATTCACTATCGCGACTTTAGCCGTTCCCAGCAATCACCCACCGACTTCACGAGTCCACTTGCTTTCGGAATAGAATACCCGCTCCGCCCGTATTGTCTGACCAATTCCTCGCTCCGCAACCAGGCGAGGCAAACATATCCCTGGTAATCGGGCATTTCCGCGCCGGCGTTTTCCGAGTCTCGGAGCGGCAGCACCTTGTCCATGGTAAAGCGCTGCCCTTTGGAGCCGACTTTTAGAAGGGCATCGATCAGCAAAGAGAGGACTCTTCGCGGGGATTTGTGCTCGTATTCGCTCCGCTGCGACTTGGACCATGCAACCTTGACGAGCGTTTCGCCTTCCTTGAAAAACTGCGGATAAACAGCCTTCTTCGTCGCCTTTGGCTTGGGGAGCGATATCACGGCTGGACCGGCGGTAAGGACTGGTTTATTCGCCGGCGGAGCTTGCGACGAATCTGCGCCGGTGACCGAAAACGCCTCAATGAGACCTTTCAAACGACGTCCAAGGTCGATGAACGTCGAAGCTTCATCCCATTCGCGTTCTTGCCCGGCTTCGGAGACGAGCAAGGCGACGGCGTTCTCGGCCACCCTGATCGCTTCCACCGCTCGCTCTCGTCTTCGCATGACGGTAGTGTATTGGTATTCTATACCGAAAGCAAGTCTATTCCCTGTATTGCTAAAAAAGCGGTTCGAATCTGCCGTCGTTGGGTGTAATATCACCACCGAAGCTGCGGTGTTGTGGGTTGCCATCAGCTTGCAGGAAATCTATTCTAATCTCCCACTGCGGCACGGCTTCATGCGTCTGCGATGCGACGTCGCGGTGAAATTTTCGCCTCACAACCTTTTGACTCGCCTGCTGACTCTCCCCGCTGGAGTGAGTAGAATAACCCCGATGCCCGCACCTCTTTCCAAAAAGTTCACGCTGAACGATCTCCGCTCGGCCCGGTCGACGGGGAATAAGTTCGCGATGCTGACGTGTTACGATTTCACCACGGCCCGGCTGATGCAGGAGGCCGGTGTGCCGATGCTGCTGGTTGGTGATTCGGCGGCCAGCGTGATTTTGGGCTATGAATCGACGCTGCCGGTCTCGCTG
>JBBRMF010000155.1:0-12238 GCA_038230975.1 Tepidisphaerales bacterium | reverse complement strand
GGTGGCAACGTACAACGGTGACTCGAACAACAGCACGGTGATCAGCGGCACCAAAGACGAACCGGTGATCGTCACGCCGGCCAAGCCGTCAATCAACACCTTCCAGCTTCCGGCGACGGCAGTCGTCGGGACTTCGATTTCCGATCAGGCGACCGTGAGCGGTGGGTTCAACCCGACCGGCACGGTCACGTTCAATCTGTACGACAACCCCAATGGCACCGGCACGGCGCTGTTCACGGATACGGAAACTCTTTCCGGCGGCATCGCGACGTCTACGGGCTACACCGCGACCGCGACGGGCACGGACTACTGGGTGGCAACGTACAACGGTGACTCGAACAACAGCGCGGTAACCAGCGGCACGGCCGATGAACCGGTGAGCGTGACTCCCGCCAAGCCGACGATCAACACGATGCAGTTGCCAGCCACTGCGGTCGTTGGGTCTTTGATCGCGGATAAGGCGACGGTGAGCGGCGGGTTCAATCCGGGCGGCACGGTCACGTTCAAGTTGTACAGCAACTCCACCGCAACCGGCACGCCGCTGTTCACAGATACGGAGACGCTCTCGGTTGGCGGCATCGCGACCTCCGCCAGCTACATTGCGACGGCGACGGGGACGGATTACTGGGTCGCGACGTACAACGGCGACTCGAACAACATTGCGGTGACCAGCGGCACGGCCGATGAACCGGTGAGCGTTACCCCGGCGAGCCCGGCAATTACGACAACGCCGAGCGCGACAAGCAGCAATGCAGTCGGCGCGGGACAGTTCGCCACCATCGGCTTCTGGCACAATCAGAACGGTCAAGCCGTCATTAACAGCTTCAACGGCTCATCCAGCTCTACTGCTTTGGGCAACTGGATGGCTTCTAACTTCCCCAACCTCTTTGGGTCTGCAAGTAATGTGTACACGCATACCAGCCTTGCAGGTCTGACGAATGCTCAGGTCGCGACCGTCTACTCGAATCTATGGACGCCGAGTGGCTTGGCCAAGAATACATACGTGCAGGCATTCGCGGTTGCGTTGGGCTTGTACGCAGACACCACTTCTCTGGGTGGTGCGTCCTTGGTATCAAATGGGCTAGCCGCACAGTTTGGGTTCGTTGTCACCACGAGTGGCGCGGGCACGTTCAATATTGGCAATAACGGTGCTGCGTTTGGTCTACCAAATAACTCCACTCCGACGGTGCTGCAGGTGATGCAGACGGTCAATTCCAATTTCAGCGCGGCCAGCGGCAATTTCTACAGTGCTGACCAGACTAACAGCAGTGCTGCGAACAACGTTCTCGATGGTATAAACACCTTGGGCGATATTCCGGGCAATGGCACTTTGACCACAAGCGGCAATAAACTGATGGATTCCGCTACGTTATCCGGTGGGTACAACCCAACGGGCGCAATAACGTTCTACCTCTTTGCCCCGGGTGTCAGTCCGCTGGCCGATAACAGCAACAGCATTTACAGCGATACGGTCACAGTCTCGGGTAACGGAACCTACACCACCAGCGCGGGCAATAACGCGGGCGGATATACTCCAACGGTCCCGGGCACTTATCAATGGGTAGCCGTTTACGGCGGTGATCTGAAGAATAATGCATTCGTCAGTCACTTCGGAGATGAGCCGTGGAATGTCGGTGTTGCAAGCCTCACGATTAACACGATTGATGGCGGTAGCATTGTTCTAGGCAGCGGGTCACTGAGTGACTCGGCCGATTTGGAAGGTGGAAACCACCCGACTGGGGCGATCACCTTTAAGCTCTATTCGCCTACCGATACGACGTACTCCAGTCCGATCTACACCAAGACTGTTACCGTTAATGGTGACGGATTGTATGGCGGGGCTTCAGTTGTTTCTTATACACCTACCGCCGCCGGTACCTATCAATGGATCGCCACCTATGGTGGCGATGCAAACAACGCGTCCATCAGCAGTGCAAAAGGCGAAGAGCCCGAAACAGTTACGCTTCCGCCACCGCCGCCGGTTGGGACGATTACCGGCAAAAAATATCTCGACCTTACCGGCAACGGTTTGACGGCAGCCGATACGCTTTGGACTGCATTGCTGCCTACGGTAACAATTAAGCTCTACAAGGACACGGGGACCATCGGCATGCTTGATGCCAGCGACTCCGTCTTCACTACGACCTTTGTGAAAGCAGACGGAACTTACACCTTTGGGAACGTGCCTGTCGGCAACTACCTCGTTCAGGAAGTTTCACCCAGCGGGTACATCCGTACAGCCCCGACGTTCTACGATTACCAGGCCATCGTTGTTGCTCAAGCCGGTCAGTCCCTTGCGGGCCCAACGTTTGCCAACACGGAGACTTGCAACTCCACCGATTACACTAATGTTCAGTTCTACGTCAATGGCAGCAGTAACCCCATTACCGATTTGCGCGGCGCGACGCATCAGGGCGACTCGGTGAAGGTGGTCTTCACCGTTCCCGCCGGACATGCGGCCCATCATTATTCGTTTGTATCTTACACGGCTCCTGGTGCATCATTTGATGCCAACACCGCCAGCCAACAGCAGATCTATGACATTGCCCAGGGTGATTTTGGGCCGGGTACGTATACACTGACGGTTAAACTCCCGAATTGCTATTACCAGGTCGATTTCGTTTGTGGTTACGCGATCGACCACCTTGGGCCGGCAGGTTCAAACATCTTCTATACACCGCAATCGCGGCTTATTTCCGCCGATAACGGTGGTACCAGTTGCTACACACCGGGTTGCAATTCTGGAGGCTCGATCTCGGGCTTTGTCTGGGTTGATCAAAACAACGACGGTGAAGTAGACTTCGGTGAACAAGGCCTTAGCAATACGAAGGTCAGCATCACGAATACGGATACCGGTCAGGTCTACACCTGTTCTACAGATGTATATGGCTCATATCAGCTCAGCAATCTGCCGTACGGCCACTACTCAGTCAGTGATGCGCAAAACTCGGGTTACACCTACGGCCAACGAAGCGGCGGGACCGGTGGTGGTACCTGCAGCACTGTTTCCAACAACACGTTCTGCAACGTGCAGATTCGGCCGGGCGACAACGACAGTAACTGGAACATGGGCCAATTGCCGCCGGTCGGCGTCGTGATTGGTACCGGCGAAACCGCCACCATCGGCTTCTGGAAAGCCAACCGCGGGCAGGCACTCATCCAATGCCTCAACGGCGGCGGTTCCGCGAGCAAGCTCGGTAACTGGCTCGCCAACCAGTTCCCTAACACTTTTGGTGCCAGTGCGGGTTACAATAATTTAGTGGGTCAGAATAACAGCTACATTGCCAAATTCTTTGTGACTCAGTTCAACACCAAGAAGATCGAAGCGGAAGTTCTTGCAGTTGCCCTCGCCGTTTACGTCACCGACTCCAATTGTGCCGGCACGGTTGCGTCATCTTATGGCTTCAAAGTCGACAGCCTTGGGGTTGGCAATATGACATTCAATATCGGCACGAACGGTGCCGCTTTTGGTGTCGCCAACAACTCGGTGTTAAGAGTTATCGATATTCTCTCGAAGACTGACGCGATGTCCGCAGGGATTACCGGTGGCACGATTGCCACGCAGTACGATATTTATAATGGAAATACTGTGCTGCAAAACATGGCTTTGAATGTCTACGATGCGATCAATAACGCAGGCCATATCACAGCTTGATTGCCAAGTAATGGGTTTCTGTGGTGAACGGCATTAGAGCCATTTTCAGATTGGTGAAGCTGAATTGATTTTGTCTTTCGCAGGGTCCGGTTTGGAGCTTGGAGGGGGGGGGAATGATGGCACGCGTCTTGCCCTCGCTTTTTAGGAGGAACGCGCGGGCGAGACGCCCACGCCACCTAGAAATGATCAAGTCTTTAGCGGACGGAATGTTTCTCTTTCAGGAACGACTCCGTCCGCTAAAGCTTCACCTCATTCAACGATTATTTGCCTGCACCCGCCGGTAGATTCTTGGCCTCCGCGATCGGATACCCTTTCCATACATATTCCAGCGCTTCAGGAAGCGTTTGTTGCTTCATGTTGCCGTCGCAGTGGTTTGCATTGCGCGCGAAGACGAACTGATAGTGATACCCCTTGTCGGCAAGTACCTTGGCCATGTTTTCATTGGCCAGAACCCAATCGTGCATGTTGTCGCGCATGATATTGGGATTCAAGAGGTCTCGGTCGCCAACTTCCAACCAGAGCCGCAACGGTTTTGGCGGACTGTTGGGAATTAGATGTTCGTGAAATTCCCATGCGCCGTGAGGCGCATCGGGATTGTTTGGCCATTGCTGATTCACATACGTGCCGGAGAACGTGAGTACGCGGTGATACCATTCCGGGTGATACCAAGCCATGATCAAGGCGCATGATCCACCGGAGCTACAGCCCATCGTTGCACGGCCTTCGGGGTCTTTCGTCAACTTGACATTGCACTTTGATTCCACAAGAGGGAGGACTTCATTTTCGACGAATTCGGCGTAGAGGCCTGACATCGTGTCATATTCCAAGCCGCGCTGGCTGCCTTGGGCGTCACCGCTACCGTTGCTGATGGAGATGCCGATCATGGCCGGAACGCGGTGTTCGGCGATGAGGTTGTCCAAAGCCGTAAACAGCGATTTATCAGGGCCGTCCGCCCCGACGATAGAAGGCGCGGCGGTGCCGGCGACATACTGCTTGGGAATATAGACCGACACGTTGCGCTTGTACGGCGCGGGGTGACTTGTGGTGACGATGAGCTTGACGGGGTCGGTGGGGTCAATTGTTCCAAACGTCTTTGGCTCGCGGGCAATACCGGGATAAATTTTACTGTCCGTGGAATTCATGGTGAAGTTCATCACCGTGCCTTGCGGGACGCCTTCATGCACGGTCATTTCGGGTGAACGTGGGTGCGTGGGCCCGATGATAAAATTCCCATCGACATCTGCCGGGGGATTCGTGCCATCGGGCAGTTCTTTTGCCGAGACAAATCCAGGCGTGTTGGGATCGCGACCCGGCGGCATCGGGCGCGCTGGACGCGCGGCCGGTGCAGGAGCCGCCGGCGGAGCGTCGGCAGCCATTGTCGGAGAAACGCTGGACATCAGGCCTATCAGGCACGCGGCGCTCAAGAGTTTTGCATTCATGGAATCCCGTTGGTTGAGGTTGCGGGTGTGATACTTCACCCATATAAGTGCGGTTCCGACTATATCACCCGGGCTCTTACCGGGAAAGGGCTTCAGCCAAGGACACAAATCATTGAGTGAAAAAAGTCCGCCCACCCGCGCCCGCTACATCGTGATGGGGTTTCTATGCGCGCTGTCATTTCTCACTTACTTCGACCGCGTCTGCATCATGCAGGCGCAGCATGACATTCAAAGAGACCTGCATCTTTCCGATGAGCAGCTTGGCGCGGTTCTTGGTGCGTTTTGGTTGGCGTACGCGCTCTTTGAAATTCCCAGCGGATGGTTAGGCGATCGCTTCGGAACGCGCGGCACCCTCACACGCATCGTTCTGGCGTGGTCACTCTTCACCGGACTCTCTGGCACGGCGAACGGATTTCTCCTGCTGATTACCTTTCGATTTTGTTTCGGTGCAGGTGAAGCCGGCGCGTATCCAAACATGGCTAAGATTCAACAAGCCTGGTTGCCGGCGGGATCGCGCGCCCGGGCCGGGGGTTTACTGTGGCTCATGGCCCGGTGGGGCGGTGCGTTTTCACCGATCATATTCGCGACGCTTCTGGCCACGCTTGGATCCGAGCGATTCCGACGGCTTGTTTCGGGAATACCGCTGATTGGCAGACTCGCCACTATTTCTCCCTGGCGAATTGGGTTCTGGATCTCCGCGCTTGTGGGATTGATTTGGGTGCTGCTTTTCCATCACTGGTTTCGAGATGGCCCGTCACAACATCGTTCAGTGAATCGCGCGGAGTTGGAATTGATCGACGCGGGCCGTTCGCCGCAGGAACATGCTCCGTCGCATCGCATGGATCCGCATGTGTGGGTGGAGTTGTTTACCAGTCGCAGCCTTTGGGCGATAGCTGTTTTGTATCTATGCGGCAGCTTCGGGTGGAACTTTTTCGTGAGTTGGGTGCCCAAGTTTTTTGAACAAGTCCATCATGTGAAATTCGATAAATCACCGTTGATCAGCGGAATGCCTTTATTCTTTGGAGGGCTCTCTTGCCTTCTCGGAGGATGGCTCTCGGACAGACTGGTTCGCGCGACAGGCTGGACGCGATGGGGCCGAGCTTGCTTCCCGATCGCCGGTTGCGCCACTGCGGCGACGGCGATCTTCTGCATCCGCTTCACCCACTCCTACACGGCCGCGGTTGTATTGATGTGTGTGACGGCGGCGGCGTTCGATTTTGGACAGGGCGCAAACTGGGCCGCGATCATCAATATCGGCGGCCGCTATGCAGGCATGGCTACCGGCTTTATCAACATGGTCGGAAACCTGGGAAACTCACTCCAGGGTTTCATCGGCGCTTGGATTTTTACCCGACATGGGTGGGGAGCGCTTTTTGCAATCTACGCCGCCGCCTATTTGATTGCCGGGTCGATGTGGTTTTTGATCGACCCTCGGAAGAATTTTTACAGTGATACCGTGACGCCGCCACCGGCGTCAGATGCTATAGTGGAACTCGAACATGCTTGATGAACTTCCTACACCCTTTCTCCTGATCGACGGCGACCTTGTCCGCGCGAATATCGCCCGAATGGCCGCCTATGCCGCGCAGCATCGGCTGCAGCTTCGACCGCATACTAAGACTCACAAATCACTTTTCCTCGGTCGATTGCAGATGGAAAATGGGGCGGTTGGATTGACCGTCGCCAAACCCGGTGAGGCTGCGGTGATGTCGGAGGTGTGTGAGGATATTCTGATGGCGTATCCGGCCGTGCTTCCGGGTCCTTGCGCGAAATTGGCCGACCTCGCGCACACAAAATCCGTTCGCATCGGAATCGATTCCACTTTCGCGGCGGATCAAATTTCGATCGCGGCGACTGCGGCTGGCAGCACGATCGCCATTTTAGTGGATCTGGATGTGGGTCATCACCGAACGGGCGTTCAGACCGCCCACGATGCCGTAATGCTTGCCCAGTACGTAGAGCAGCGCAAGGGCCTTCGTCTCGACGGATTGATGTTTTTTCCGGGTCATATTTCCATGTCTCCCGCAGAGCAATTGCCTGCGCTGCAGGCGGTTGCGGAGAAGCTGAATACTGTCCTTTCCCTGTGGCAACAGAGTGGATTAAATGTGACGCTTGTTTCAGGCGGTTCCACACCCACGGCCTATCAATCGCATCTGATCCCGCAGCTCACCGAAATT
The DNA here is from genome assembly GCA_038230975.1 of Tepidisphaerales bacterium. Lineage (GTDB taxonomy): Bacteria > Planctomycetota > Phycisphaerae > Tepidisphaerales > Tepidisphaeraceae > JANXVV01. The sequence continues at coordinate 4,967 of JBBRMF010000155.1, read as the reverse complement.
CGCCCGGGAACCTACATCTTCAACGACATGAACTGCGTCCGTGGTGGTTGCGCGACTCTCGAACAGTGCGCAGCGCGCATCATCGCAACGGTGGTTAGCACGGCCGTTCCCGGCCAAATCGTGCTTGATGCCGGAAGCAAGACCCTCACGAGCGATCGCTGCGGCCCCGCACCCGATTCGGGGCATGGATATATTATCGAGTTCCCCAACGCAAAGATCACCAAGCTCAGCGAAGAGCATGCGCAGGTCGATGTCACGCACTGCGATTCCATTCCCCGCGTGGGGCAGCGCGTGAGTATCATCCCCAATCACATCTGCCCGTGCGTGAATCTACAGGACAATGTCTGGTGGACAGAATCCAATGAATCGCCACGATCATTGCGCGTCGATGCGCGGGGGAAGGTGTTTTAATGAGCGTGATTCGTTCCATCTTTGATGCACACCTTGATCTGGCGTGGAGCGCAATCTACTACGACCGCGATCTGACGCTCGACGTGCAGTTCACCCGCCAGCGCGAGCAGGGAATGACTGATGCGGCTGGGCGTGGCTGCAATACAGTGACGTTTCCTGAACTGCAAAAAGCCGGGGTTCGATGGGCGATCGGAACTCTGCTCGCGCGCGGGGGGCCGGCCCAGCCTAGCCGGGCGGCCCATAAACGAATGGACTTGGATTACGTCAACCCATCGCACGCGTACGCCGTCGCACAGGGGCAGTTGGCCTACTACCGCATGCTGGAAAAGCAGGGCATTCTTAAATTGATCCGACATTCGGAAGAACTCGAATCAACCGCTTCGCTTGGGATGATCCTGAGCATGGAATGTGCAGATCCCATTATGTCGCCGACACAAGTGCAAGAATGGTGGGATGCCGGTCTTCGGGCTGTGGGTCCGGCGCACTACGGTCAAAACTGCTACGCCTATGGCACGGGTGTCAGTGGGCCGTTGAGTTCGCGGGGGCCTGAATTACTTCGGGAGTTTGATCGTGTCGGCATGATTCTAGATGTGACTCATTTGTGCGATCAGAGCATGGCCGAGGCACTGGATCTTTTTGGTGGACGTGTGTTGGCTAGCCATCACAATTGTCGCGCGCTTGTGCCGGGCGACCGGCAGTTAACCGATGAACAGATCAAGCAATTGATTCAGCGAAATGCGGTGATCGGTGTGGCACTCGATGCGTGGATGCTTTACCCCAACTGGGTTCGAGGTGAAACCAAGCCGGACGTAGTAGGGCTTTCGGCGGTCGTCGACCACATCGATCATGTCTGCCAATTGGCCGGAAACGCGCGCCACTCGGGAATCGGCAGCGATTTGGATGGTGGCTTCGGTACGGAGCAAACGCCGCGCGATCTCAACACTATTTCCGATCTTCAAAAGCTCGCGGAAATTCTATCGTCTCGCGGCTACCCTGACTCCGACATCGACCTGATTTTTCACGGCAACTGGCTACGATTTTTTCGTGAAGCACTCCCTACCGGGAAACCCCACTGAGGATTTATGACTCCTGAAGAACGACTCGAATCTCTCGGATATTCCCTATCCAAAACGCTGTCACGCGGGGCGATTTATCAGCCCGTCGTGATTGACGGTACGACCGCCTATATCTCTGGCTGCGTTCCATTCGACGGCGACAAAAACCTGGTCAGCAAAGGTAAAGTGCCTTCGCAAGTATCCAGGGAAGATGCAATGAAAGCGGCCGCATTGTGTGCCGCGAATGTATTGCGACTGATTCGTCAGGAAGTCGGATCTCTGGACCGGGTCGAGCGAATCCTTAAAATCACCGGCTTCGTAAACAGTGACCCTGACTTCACGGAGCAGCACCTGGTCATCAACGGGGCATCGCAGCTGTTGCTGGATGTGTTCGGTGAAGCCGGATGGCACGCCCGAAGCGCCATCGGCATGGCTTCTCTTCCACTCGGGGCAAGTGTTGAAGTTGAAGCGATCGTGAAATTGAAACCGTTAAGTTGACGCACAATCGTGTGAGGAGTGAGTAATGAAGAACCGATGGATAGCAACCTGCACAGCGGCAGGTTTGGTGGTTCCGCTTCTTGGGATCGTCATCTCTTGTCATCAAGCAAGTGATGTGTCGGCGGTGCCAAAATCAGATGTGATTTCGCAGGTCACTGTCAATCCTAATTCTACTTCGTTCGAGTGTCGCTGGACTGACACACCCATCACGATTGATGGCCGAGCCGATGAAGTAGCCTGGAAACATGCGCAGACAATCGACAACTTTGCCCTGACATGGAAGCAGGGCAACGCCCGAAAACCCCGCGAGGCAACCAAGGCGAAGCTGCTGTGGGATCGGGAGTATTTGTACTACTACGCCGAGATGGATGACCACGATCTGCTTGCCAAGGTGACCGAACATAACGGACCGATCTGGACCGACGACGCGTTCGAGCTTTTCTTCAAGCCGGATGACCACAAGCCCGGCTACTATGAATTTGAGGTCAATCCGCTCAATGCCACAATGGAGCTCTTTCTTCCATCGCGAGATTCCGGCGGCTGGGTCAAATACAAAGATCAGGCCCAGATTGCGATGAAGACGGCCGTTCAACTTCACGGCACGCTTAATCAGCAAAATGATCAAGATAAGGGTTGGTCGGTTGAAGGGAGAATCCCCTGGCGCGATCTTTCCTATACGAATGGTCGGCCCAATATAGGCGAGGTTTGGAAATTCAACGCCTGCCGAGTGAATGTTTCGGCTGATTCGAAAGATCCGGAACTCACAACCTGTGCGCCGCTGACCGAGCCAAGCTACCATCGCTATGAAGACTACGCGGCTCTGAAGTTTGTCCGCCCGGATGCCGGTGGCCCTGCCACTGCACCGGCCGCTGCGAATGTTCGGCCGTATGGCATTGATCGACATATTCCGTGGACTCGGTCAACCGTAGTAGGTTCGCCTGATCCGGCGTTGCCGTTCACAGTCGCCAAGGCATTTCCAAAGCTCAAAGTAGTTCAGCCGCTTGCGGTGTTTGAGGAACCTGGGACAGATGATTGCCTGGTGCTACAACACTTAGGTTCGTGGTCGGGACCGAGCCAGGTACTCCGATTCAAAAACACTCTGGATGCCGAAGCGTCGGACCTGCTGTTGAAGCTGGACTATTTGGTCTATGGGATGACGCTCCATCCAGATTTTATCCATAACGGATATATCTACCTACTGGCCAACGGACCTTCCGCCTCAACCCATAAGCAGGATCGAATATTGAGGTACGCCATAGATCGGAATGCTCCCCGGCACATCGATATCAAATCAGAGCAATTGATACTTGAATGGCCATCCGATGGGCACAACGGAGGTGATTTGGCCTTCGGACCAGACGGCTACCTCTATCATGCTTCCGGCGATGGGACGAGCGATTCAGATCGGGACGATCGGGGCCAGAATACCCATTTTCTGACCTCCAAAATGATCCGAATTGATGTGGAGCATCCGCAAGCGGATAAGGCCTATACCGTGCCGAAGGATAATCCATGGATCAACAATCCAGAGTTTCCACCGGAAGCCTGGGCGTATGGTTTCCGCAATCCGTGGCGGATCGCCTTCGATCGCAAGAATGGCAATCTATGGGTGGGACAGAACGGGCAGGATCAATTTGAGCAAGTCTACCTCGTTCACAAAGGTGAGAACTATGGATGGAGCCGATTTGAAGGCAGCCATCCGTTTCAACCCCTGCGTAAAGCAGCGTTAACACCGATCACATTTCCGATCGTCGAGCATCCTCATTCCGAGATGCGATCGCTGACGGGAGGAGCGGTCTATCGCGGCAAAAAGTATCCCGAACTTGATGGAGCGTTCATCTACGGAGACTGGTCCACCGGCCGGATTTGGGGCGTGAAGAGCGATGATTCAATTCACGCCAGTTGGCACAAAGAGCTTGCCCGTACCACTCTCCAAATCTCAGGCTTTCGTGAAACGGAAGGCGGTGACATTCTCATATTGGATCAAGGTGGCGCGGCCATCTACAAGCTGGTACCCAATGCGACCCAATCCTCACCGTCGACGTTCCCTCATCGACTTAGCCAAACCGGGTTATTCATCTCCACCGCTCGCAACCAACCTGACCCATCATTAATTCCGTACGATGTGAACTCACCGCTCTGGTCTGATGGAGCTTTTAAAGAGCGATTCATCGCGCTGCCGGGCGATGGGCATATCGGCGTAACCGCCTCGCGCGCCTGGGACTTCCCCGAGGCGACGGTCCTGGTAAAAACTTTCGCCCTTGAGATGGAACCCGGAAAGCCGTCAACCCGAAAGCGCATCGAGACCCGGCTGCTCACGAAACAACTTGGCCAATGGGTGGGATACACTTACCTGTGGTACGACGATCAATCCGATGCTGAACTGCTCGATGCTGCCGGATTGGATAAGACTTATCAGATCCAGGACGCCTCGGCTCCAAACGGCGTGCGGAATCAGACATGGCATTTCCCCAGCCGCACGGAGTGTATGACTTGTCACAGTCGCGCGATGGGATTTGTTCTGGGTGCGTCGACGCTCCAAATGAATCGCGACATTGAATACCCCAATGGCGTTCAGGACAACCAACTTCGAACCCTGGAGCACCTCGGGCTACTTCGGGTGGATTACATGTCTGCCGCGAGTACACGCCTTCGGGAAGAACTGAAGCAACAGGGCAAGACCGATCCGCAAGTAAATGATCTGATGCACAGCAAACTTGACGCAGCCGATCAGCGAGAAAACAACCCAGGGGCTAATACGTTGCTGGCTTTTGATCCTGATCACATGGATCGGCTTCCGAATCCGTTCGATGCCCACGCGGATCTAAATCTCCGTGCCCGCTCCTACCTGCATTCAAATTGCGCCATCTGCCATGTCGAAGCCGGTGGCGGGAATGCAAAAATCAATCTTGAATATGGAGTTGATCTTGCAAGCTGCAAGCTTCTCGATGTCGTCCCACAGCACGATGCCTTCGGAAAAAAGGACGCGAGGATCATCGCCGC
>JBBRMF010000154.1:0-12361 GCA_038230975.1 Tepidisphaerales bacterium | reverse complement strand
GATGATGATTCCCAGGCGGCGGAGGAGAATTGTGAGCCCGGCAGCGTCGCCAGCCCGGTAGTATTCGATATTCGGAACATCGGGAGCCTTGTCGACATCAGGGCGAAGGGCGGGATCGGTGGTTTGAGGCATGAGGGGATTGTATCGATTCTTCACGTAAAGCCATGGTAATTAAAAATGGCGGGTCGTTAAGTTGGAAAGGGGTAACCAATCCTCCGGGCGTAAGCAGCCTGTCGCTACCGGGCCGCGAAGATGCAACGCGGAGGCTCGGAGATCGTGGAGACAGACGGAGACGATAAATTGAAGAGTTTGCAGGTCTAGAACATTCAAAAAATTGTATGTCTCCGTCTGTCTCCGCGATCTCCGCTTCTCCGGGTTGCATTTTGTGCTTGCCCGGAAGTTGGGTCACGCCCATGGTTCAAGGGGGAGCCGTCACCGTTCGCATTTTTTGCTCTTTGTGATACCACTTATCTTACGTGGTTGCGGTCGGTGGAATTGGCACGCAGCTCTTTCAGGAAATCATCGATGAAACAACGATCGCAATGGATCTGGATGCCGCTGCTGGCTTGTGGTTGGTTCGGGATTGTCGGCTTCGACAGCGGTGCTCAGACGGTTGCAGTTGACGCATTACACGCGAACGCCGGCGATCAGCCGCAATGGGGACAGAGACTCACGCGCAACATGATTTCCGCTGGGAAAGGGCTTGCGGATCGCTTCGACCCGGCCACGGGCAAGAACATCAAGTGGGTGGCCGAGCTTGGCACGCAGAGCTTTGCGACGCCCATTGTTGCCGGTGGGCGGGTGTTGATCGGGACGAACAATGAAAAGCCGCGCGACCCGCGCCATACGGGCGACCGCGATGTTTTACTGTGTCTTGATGAAGCGGATGGGCACCTGCATTGGCAATTGGTTTTGCCGAAGATTTCCGAGGAAGAGCACGATCAATATCTGGATTGGCCGAAAGTGGGATTCGCATCGCCACCGACGATTGAGAGAGATCGCGCATACGTTTTGACCAATCGCGGGGAGGTCGTTTGCCTCGACATGAAAGGCATGGTGAACGGCAACGATGGGCCGTACAAAGACGAAGCAAAACACATGGCCTTGCGCGGCTTCGCGCCGATCGAACCGGGGCCTACGGATGCCGATATCATCTGGCTCTGCGACCTGGTGAAGGAAACCGGCATCCATCTCCACGATCAAGTTCAGGGCTCCGTGCTGATCGACGGCGACCTGCTCTACATCAACACTTGTAATGGCGTCGACAACACCCACCGCAAGATTCGCTCGCCCGATGCGCCAAGTCTGGTCGTGATCAACAAGCACACCGGCAAACTGGTCGCCTGCGATAACGAGAAGATCGGCCCGGATATTTTCCACTGCACCTGGTCATCTCCTTCGCTCGGTGAAGTGAACGGCAAACGGGTGATCTTCTTCGCCGGCGGCAACGGGGTCTGTTATGTCTTTGAGGCTCTTGCCGGCCTGGCTCAGGAAGAAGCTCCCGGCCAACTCGCCAAGCTGAAAAGAATCTCCCGGTACGATCCCGATCCTTCGGCCCCGAAGACCGAAGTTCATCGCTATACCGGCAACCGAATGGAGAGCCCCAGTGTGATCATGGGCATGCCGGTCTTTGTGGACGGTCAAATCTACCTGGCTGCCGGCGGTGATCTGTGGTGGGGCAAAAGGCAGTCGTGGCTTAAATCGTTTGTGCCGAAGCCCGGCGAGATTACCCCATCCGACGAAGCCTGGTCGTACCCCATGAGCCGCGAAAGTTGCTGCACGCCCGCAGTGTATGATGGGATGGTTTTCGTTGCCGACTGTGGCGGGACGCTCCACTGCGTCGATGCGAAAACCGGCAAGCCTTTCTGGACCTACAAGACGCACGGCGACTTCTGGGCATCACCGATGATCGCCGATGGCAAAGTCTACATCGGCAACCGGCGCGGCCAGTTCATCGTATTAGCAGCAGCTAAAGAGTTAAACGTGATCAGCACGATCGACCTGCACGACCCGATCAGCGGAACCGTCACCGTGGCGAACGGCACACTGTACATCGCGACGATGAAGCATCTGTATGCGGTGCGAGATGACAAGCTGCCGTGAAGAGCGAACTCTTTTCAAATTTTTGAAAGATGTGCCATATGGGAGTTAGCCGTCATGTCCGAGATCGTTCGGGACGCAGGAACGCTTTTACGCTGATCGAACTGCTGGTGGTGATCGTTGTCATGGCAATTCTCATCAGCGTTCTGTTGCCGTCGCTAAGCCGCGCGCGGAAAAGCGCAATCGCTGTGAAGATGGCGGCGGATAGCCGGAGGTATTCAGCAGGGAATGAGGAACCTTCGGCGCCGCCGGCGGCAGCGGCCATTTCCCAGCCCGCGCGGCTCTTGCAGGCGCAGGTGCATAGCTTTGACGCGACGGTGGATCTGACGCCGCGACTGAGCGTCGGCACCTCTGAGCCGGAATCGATCTACGAAGCGAAGTTGACCGCAAAGCTATTGGCCACCGCGGCCGCGGCCAAAGACGGAGTCTCGAACCGTGGCGTGGCCGAGCTGACGTTGCCTCTCCCGCCGCAGGTGATATCGCTGGCGGAACTGTCAGTGAAAATTGACGGAGAACCGAGCGATGACGTGCGGATCGCAGAAGGAGCGCTGATCTGGCGCGGTAAACTGCCCGCAGAAAAACCTGCTGGTGTTGAGCTGACGTATTCGGCGGTAGGTAAAGGGGTCTACACGCTTCAACCTCCGGCCGGGCGAATTCTCGATAGTTTTTCGCTCGCACTGACGGCCAACGGGTCAGATGTGCGGATGCTGGAGCTTTCCATGCAACCCACCAGTCTCACGCGCGAGTCGGGGAGAACGAAATACCAGTGGACCTACAAAAGATTGATGTTCGGCCGGCCGATTGCTCTGGACGTGCTGGGCATCGCGCCGATCGATCGCCTCGGTGAATTAACTTGGCTGGGGCCGCTAAGCGTCGTCGTGTTTGGCATTTTACTAGGGTTGGTAGGCCGCGCGTTCCCTTCACAGCGGTTCGATCGTTGGATGTTGTTACTGCTCATCGGGACTTTCACCGGCATGTACCCGCTGATGTATTTCGCGCAGCAGTTTGTGTCGATCCGCTGGGCGATCATTATTCCTGCCGTGATTACGCTACTGGTCATTGGCGTGCGAACCGTGAGTATCCTGGGCCTGCGGATTGGAATCCTGGGTGCGGTATTCCCGGCAGCGGTGACGTTGGCCATCACGCTCTTCGCGGCGGTCCAGCCCGATCTGCAGGGGATTCTGTTGACGATTGGTGGCATCGTGTTCTTTGCCGCGGCAATGCTGTTGCTGCCGCGGTGTCAGATCGAGTTCACAGCCAAACCAACGGTGATCACTCCGGTGACAGGGGTGCCGGGTGGGAATCCTTAAAGAAATCCGCCCACGAAGGGACGCGAAGGAAAACACGAAGAAGAAGTGTTATACATCGTCGGAGCCGGGGCGGAGGTAATCTTCGCCATTGTACAGAATATGTGGATCATCGCGGACACGGGCGTATCGTGACACGTGAACCACCGATGAACACAGATACACTCCGATCAGAAAAAAATCCTGATTCGGATTTGTGCTTATCTGTGTTCATCTGTGGCTAATTTAGTTTTGAGTTAGTTTCATTATCGAGCTGATGGTCGTGCCACGGTGGCGTCATGAAATCGCCTTGATGATTTCTCCAACGCCTTTGCCTTTAGAGGGACGATCGATGCGAGAGGTGTCTTCGTTGATCCAGGTTTCCTTGTCTTGGATGATCGCCTGCGCTGGCAGGGCAGGGGTGAGCGTCGTAAGGCCGGGGAGGCGTTTGACGGCGGTGCCGATGGCCATAAATTCAAGTAGGTTACCGTGCTCGTGGACGTGGGTTTTGATACCGACGACATCATCGGCACCGATGGCGCTGGCTTCGTCGCGGATCAGGCCGATGGCGTGTTCGCGGGCGTCGTAGATCAGGCTGGTGAGGTCGGAGATTTCACCGCGCGAGAAGGATTTGAACAGCGCTTTCACGCCACCGACCATGCCGAGGGAATAGACGGCCGTGCCGAGTACCAGTTTGATAGGCATGAAACCCATGTGGACGAGGTTCCACATTTCTTCGTTAGTCAGGTCGCTGGTGATGATCTGCCGTGCGTCGGTGACGTTGAGTGCCGGGTGGCGTGAGGCGGTGCCGAGCATGAGCATTTCATGCGCGCCGGAGAAACGCATGGTGCGCGTTTCGATGCCGACCACGCTATTGGCACCGGCAGCGGCGGCATCGTTCACGATGCGCTCGAGCGCCAGATGGCGGGTGTGGTTGAAGACATCGGAGAATTCCTTGATCTCGCCGCGCGCGAGGGATTTGAATGCGCCGATGATGCCGCCGGCCGCACCGATGGAGTAGGCCACATTGCCAAAGGCAAATTTCAACGGCGTGAATCCGGCATCCAACTGGCAGTAAAGTTCCTGTCCATCGGCGCTGGTGGAGAATTCGATCTTTTCACCGCTGGCCCCTTCGCGATGAACCGTCGACGCAACGGATAAAAACTCAGTGTTGCCGTGGAACGTACGCAGCTCGTTGGTCACGCCCGTGATTCCCGCGCCACCGCGATCTTCCGCTTCCTTGACCATCCGTTGGAAAGCTTCAAGTCGGCCTTCGTGAATGATCTGCGTGATCTGCGAGACTTCCCCGCCGAGCAGATTCCGGCCGGCCGCTGCGAGTGAGCCAAGGACACCCATGGAAAAGACGGAGTTGCCGATAACCAGATCGCCGGCGGTAAGGCCTTTGAGATGGAGGCAGAACATTTCGTTGCCTGATAACCCGGTCATGACGGCCATGATGTAACTCCTGTGAATGTGTGATTCGCCCGTGAGCCGTGAATGCGGCTGAGGATAATTTACCGGGAAGTGTTGGGAAATGCGCGGGGGTGGGGTTTATGAAGTTGGGGGAAGGTTATAAGGGATGGAGATTTTGGGGTCAGGTCCATTCGATGCCGGCATAGATTTCGGTCATCGGGATTTCGATGCCGAGACTGCGGATTTGGGCGGAGGTGGACAGATCGGTGACGGTGACGGAAGGCCAGGTACCATCCGGTTGGCGGTGGTAGCCTTCGACGTTGGGGCGATCCTGGGAGATGAGGATGTATTCCTCGAAAGATGGAATCTGGCGGTACTGATTGAATTTGTCGCCGCGATCGTAGGCTTCGGTGGACGGGGAGAGGATTTCGATGATGACTTTGGGGTTGATGATCGTGTGGCGTTTATCATCTTGCGGGTCGAACTGGGGCGGGCCGCAGAAGACCAGGGCGTCGGGGTACATGTAGCGGCCTTTTTCGGGGATGCGGACGCGGAGGTTGCTATCGGCTGCGCGGCAGGGTTTGCCTTTGAGGGCATTCCGCATCTCGCCTAAGATGTTCGTCGCGATCAGGCTCTGCTCCAGACTGCCACCACTCATCGCGAGGATTTCGCCGTCGTGGAATTCATGGCGGTCGACGGCGGTGAGTTCCTGTTCAAGGTATTCCTCGATGCTGTAGCGACGTTTTTGGACAGGTAATGCCATGATCGAAGTATAACGGGCGAGGAAGAGAGTTGGAAAGAAAATGCGGGAAAGACGGCCCAAGACGCAACCCGAAGAAATCACACGAAGGAATTAAAAATGCACGGGCGAGACGCCCATGCCACCGGTTACTCCCAGGTTTTGCCATTCTTTTTGGTGCCTCTGAGGTAGACATCAATGCCGAGGGCGTGGGCCATGGAGGCTTTGGCTAACAGGGCGCGGTCGGCGTCCGCAGCAGAGAGGGCGTAGGCGACCTGGATGTGGTTGGCTTTATGGCGGGCCATCATTTCGTCGCGGGAGACGCCGTAGGTGACGGCGTGCATGATGGGCCATTGGGGAGTAGTGGCCTGCCAGCGGCGTTCGGTTTCTTCAGGGGGGAGTTCGATCACGCCGGCTCTTCCCAAGTCCATTCTGAGTTTGCCATCGGCGAGGTAGATTCGGCTCCAGATAATTTCCCCGGCTTTGCTGATTCCTTTGAGGGTGCCACCGCCGAGCCGGAAGTACATCGGGGGCTGGCGTTCGCTGGAGGCGCCGGCCCAGCCGTTGATGAAGTGGGCGGGTGGCGCAGAGCCACTGATGAGGAAGACCCAGACATAGTCATTGGTAGTCCCGCTGCGGTCTATGTCGCCCCAGCGGAGATCGTGCAAGGTGTTCTCGGTAGGCTGGTTCATGGCGCGGTGGATGCGCTGGGTCATCAGGCCATCCAGGCCGGCGCACTCGTCTACTTCGTTGAAGTGGGGCAGAGCCTGGCCTTCATAGAGTACGCGGCTACAGTCGCGCGATCGGACGGGCGGGCGGTCGGCGTTGTTCAACATACCTTCGACCAGATCCGAAGCGGGCAACAGGTCTTTCAAACCCTGCTGATACTGAATGCCGATGGTGCTGCAACCGAAGTCATCGGCGAGGCGAAGGGCGGCGATGTACATTTTACATTGCTGAAGGAGTTGGAAGTCGGTGAGGTCTTCGGCTTCGTTCGGGCCGGTGTGGAACTTCATGCCGCGCTCGATCATCCATTGCCGAACGGTGTGCGCTTCGTCATCGTCGACTTGCGTCGTTTCGTAGTACAACGCGGATTGGCTGAGGCGTTCTTTGTAGACTCCGGTGGGGTTGAGCAATTCATCGGGGATGATGGCGTTGAACATGCCCATGCAGCCTTCATCGAACACGCCCATGATCGCTTTTTCGCGGAGTAGTTGGTCGGCCAATGCCTGACCGAGCTTGCGCTCCTTGGCACCGACTTTGACATTCTTCCATTTCGTCACAGGGCTGGCGGCGTGCTTGGCTTTTCCTTTGGTGAGCCACGCGCGGAGGTATTCGATGAAGAAGTCATCCGTAAAATCTTCGCTCCAGATCGTCGAATATTTGACGCCGGCTTTGGTCAGTGAGCCGTTGAGATTCAGCATGCCTACCAGACCGGGCCAAGTACCGGACCAGTTGGCAACGGTGAGAATCGGGCCTTTGTGCGTGAGCAATCCAGGGAGGATGTGATGCGAATATTGCCAGACTGTTTCGGCGACAATGAGCGGGGCATTCGGATCGACATTGGCAAAGACTTGCAACCCCTCTTTTTGTGAGCCGATAAATCCGTGGCCTTCGGATTCTTTGTAGGGATGCGCGCGGACGAGTTCGTAGCCCTCGGCGGCAATCACTTGCCGGAGCGTCTCTTCCATCTTCGCTTGTTCGGGCCAGCACTTCTGGTTGGCAGTCTGGCGCAGGTCGCCGTTGGCGATGAGCTGGATCTGTATTTTCGAGCGCTTTTGGATCGGACGGATTTGGGGAAGTGTATACGGATTCATGCGGGCGGTCTCCTTGGGGAAAGATAATACACGCTTATGGTGCCAATATGGAATGTTTTTGGTATTGGAACGCATGGACACGCGGAAAGTGGATCGATCGGTTACAATTGACAGACGAACATGCGTGCCTTCGGCACTGCGGCTAAAATGAAATTGGACTGGATGTAGTTATGTCGTCGCGCCAGAAAGTTGTCGTCGCCATGAGCGGCGGCGTGGATAGCTCCGTTGCCGCCGCGCTGTTGTTGCGCGAAGGGTATGATGTGCTGGGGGTGTTCATGCGGCTGGGGTCGCCGAATGGAGTGGAAGCACCGGAAGCGGAAACGTGTGCGCCGGCAGCAGGCGGCAAGAGCAAGCAGGGCTGCTGCTCAGTCCTGGATTCGGATGATGCCCGGCGGGTGGCGGGGATGCTGGATATCCCGTTTTATGTGCTGAATTTTCAGGAAGATTTCGGGCGGGTGATCGATTATTTCGTCTCGGAATATAATCGCGGTCGGACTCCGAATCCGTGTGTGCGGTGCAATGACTGGTTGAAGTTCGGCAAGCTCGCAAAGTATGCCGAGGCGGCCGGTGCGCAGTTTGTGGCCAGTGGGCATTACGCGCGGGTGGGGATCGATCCATTGACGGGTGAAAAGGCGTTGATGCGCGGGCTCGATCATAAGAAAGATCAGAGCTACGTGCTGTTTGGAATGAGCCGTGAGACGCTGGATCATACGCTGTTGCCGATCGGCGACATGGAAAAACCTGCGGTGCGCGCGATGGCGGAGGAACTGAGCCTGCCGGTCTTTAATAAGCCGGATTCACAGGAGATTTGTTTCGTGCCGAATCAGGATTACGCGGGGCTGGTGAAGCGCCGCAGCCCGGAAACATTTCATGCCGGGCAACTGGTGACAACGGATGGGCAGGTTGTCGGCACGCATGAAGGCCATCAGCATTTTACGATCGGGCAGCGGCGCGGTGTGGGGGTGGCGTTTGGGTATCCGATCTATGTCGTCGATATCGACGCGGCTAACAACACGGTCATGCTCGGCGAAAAAGAGGCGTTGTTCAAAGGATCATTGGTTGCGCGGCAGATTAATATTTTGAGCGCGAGGTTGAAGAATGCTGTCAATTTGAAATGCACCTCGAAGATTCGGTACAACAATCCGCCGCAACCGGCCAGCGTGACCATGACGGGTGCGGATGAATTTGTAGTGACGTTTGATGAGCCGCAGTCGGCGATTACACCGGGCCAGGCGGTCGTGTTGTATGATGGCGACGTGGTGCTCGGCGGTGGATGGATTGAGACCGGATCGTGAAACGCAATGTTCTTATTTTCCACCTGGGTGCCTTGGGTGATTTTGTGCTGACCTGGCCTTTGGCGCTGGCGCTCGGGCGGCTGTATCCGCAGAGCCGTATTTTCTACGTGACCCATCACAGTAAAGGCCAACTGGCCGAGAAGGCGCTGCGGATCGATTCGACGGATATCGAGGCGGGGTGGCATTCTCTATTCTCCGAAAATGCGGTGCTTCCGGCGGCGGCGGAAAAGTTGCTGTCATCGTCGCACACGATCGTCAGTTTTCTATCGAACGGAAAAGATGTGTGGGCGGAGAATATTCGGCGGATCGTGCCGGATGCGACGTTGGTGCATCTGCAGCCCTCGACGCTTGAAAAACCGCCGGTGGGAGAACATGCTGCGGAATTCGTCACCCGTCAACTGGCATCGTGGCCGGCGCTTCAAACTGCGGTGTTGCAGATTCAAAAGTCGATTGCGGATCGGGGAATCGGAAGCCGCGCTGCGGAGGATGGTTGCGTCGTCATTCATCCGGGCAGCGGGGCCGCATTCAAATGCTGGCCGATTGAACGGTTCATCGACCTTGCCCGGCAACTCAGCGAGGCGGGGCGGCAGGTTAAGTTTGTGGTCGGCGAAGTCGAGGCCGAGCGATGGTCGGCCGAAATGCTGAATCAACTGCGCGCCGTGGGCAAGGTCGAACAGCCGGCGGATGCGGTGGGACTGTGGAAAATCATCAGCACTGCGTCACTGTTCATCGGCAACGATAGTGGGCCGGCCCATTTGGCGGGGATGGCGGGTGTGCCGACAGTGGTGCTGTTTGGGCCGACCTCACCGGACGTGTGGATACCGCTGGGACCGAGGGTGAAGGCGATACGGAGGGAAACGATGGAAGGGATTACGGTACGGGACGTTCAGATCGCTTTAGCTAAATCCTATTTTGACAAATCATGAGGGGCGAACGCGACCCGCGTTTATCTTGTGCCATTCCGAGATCCTCTTGGCTATATTGGTGCGATGGAGATCACTCCACACATCGTGTTTTATCTGGCGTGGCTGGTTCTTTGCCTGGTAGGACTTTTTCCGGCCCGCATCACAATTAACGCGCTGGTGGGGGCGCTCGCAATTGGAATTGTATTTTTGTTTGGGCCAGCAAATTTGCCCGGGGCCGGGGATTTTCGTGGTTACGTACATCATCCGTATTTTCAGCCGGGCCTGAATATGACGCTCATTGCGAGTGGGCTTTTGGCGTTGCGACTGTGGTGGAGAAAGCGGAGGCTGTTGAAGACAAGCGGAACTCGTCGGAGGTTCGAATGGATTACTATTGCGATGATCGGATGTGGTGCCGCAGTGCTGTTGTATGAGTCTTGTAGGGTCCGCTGGTACTCCTGCGGACCGTCTCGCTGCACGTCAAACAATGGTCCGCAGGAGTACCAGCGGACCCTACGTGCTGAACCCGGAGACCGGTGTGATTAAGGCGATCGTGGAGGTGGAGTGATTCAGGGAATGACGAATGACGAAATCCGAATGACGAATCAATGATGAATGATGAATGACGAATTTCGGAAAGACGAATGCTGTCGACGCCCCGCGAAGCGGGCGTTTTTTTCTCGAAGTGTTGGGGTGGGGGGTCCGAAAGTTCCGGCGGCACGCCGCACCGGCTTTTTAAGCCGGAAACATGTCGGTGCCGCCGGAGCTTTCGGAGGTCTTGTGCCCACGGTTCGAGAAAAAAATGATCGCTTCGGGCAATTCCAAATGCAGAGGGAGGCGGGAAGGCACCATCAGGCACCCAGGTTTCCTTCCCGCCTCCCCTTGCAACCCCCACCACCCATCCTCCTTCCCTCCCCCCGCAAAAGATAAAGACCGCAGCCGATCGCGTGGATCGAACCGGCCTCCGTCTTTCTTCCTTGCGCCAGGGGTGAGGAGAGGAAGGAGAGTGGGGGTGGGGGAGCCCGAGGGGGCGGGGGCGAGAAACTTGGAGTCCTGATGGTTCTCGCCACTGCCCTCTCGGATTCGCGGAGGCGATAGGCTTCGGCTAGTGAAAAATCTTGCGGGCGATTAAGATATGGGACGGTAGAACTTGGCACCGCCGGGCGATGCTACTTCCCACCATATCACCTGCATGACCTGAGAGAATCTTTGGAGGAACGCCTTGAAGAAAAAGCTGCAAGTATTCGTGTCGTCTACTTACACTGACATGTTGCATGAACGACAAGCTGCGGTTGAAGCAATCCTCCGCGCCGGACACATTCCTGCGGGGATGGAACTATTCGCAGCGGGCGACGAATCGCAGTTGGAAACAATCCAGCGGTGGATTGACGACTCAGACATATTCATGCTGATCTTGGGCGGGCGATATGGCTCAATTGATGCGAAGTTCGGTAAGAGCTATATCGAGCTTGAGTACGAATATGCGGTCGCCCAAAGGAAACCTCTATTTGCTGCACTTATCGACAAAGACTTTCTTGAAGCGAAAGTTAAGCAGAACGGGCAAAGCGCAGTCGAGACAACCAATGGGGTCAATCTGAACGCGTTTCGCGCGTGCGTTGAGGAAAAGATCTCACGTTTTTTTGGCAATCTGGACCAATTGAAATTGATTGTATTTGAATCCCTCGCTCGGTATGACCTCAATGAAGGTTTGTCCGGTTGGATTCGTGGCACCGATGTCCCCAATGCGAACGCCGCACTGGAGGAGATTGTTAGACTACAAAGAGAGAAGGCGGAGCTTGCGAAGAGCCTAGCCGATGTGAGGGAGTATATTCAAACGCTCCAGGGATCTTCTCTTGACGCCACAGGTCCCAGCGCGATCGCCGACAATCTTGGTGATGAGGCTAAACGACTTTTGTTAGCAGCGACGTCGGCGGATGGCTACATCATGTTCGTGCATGTGATGGGTGGCACGATCGTCCAGGTCGGAACTCAAAGCTTCCTTTCGCCCGAAGACGGTGCACGCAAGACCGCGACTTGGAAGGCGGCAATCCAAGAGCTCGTCGCGCAGAGGCTTGTCGAGGATGCTGGCAGTAAGGGCGAGACATTTCAAGTTACCAAGTATGGCTATGACGTTGCGGAACAAATTGAGGGAAAGCTTCCCGTGCTGCCACTGGCGTAGCCGAACGCCGACCCGTGGCACACGGCAATCTTTCCCCCGCAGGATCTTTTAAGCGGAGTTCACGCCTTAAACCGCGCGAATCACGCCTTGCTTCGCGCGATCCAGAGTCTCAGCCGCGCGAATTAGAGTCTCCATCAAGTGATTCAAGCCTTCCTCCGCGCGATTCAGAGTAGGTAGCGTGGCTGTACTCACCCACCGTCTTTTCCGCGCGGATTGCAAACGGTGGGTGAGTACAACCAACCACCCTGCGACGCCTTGTAAACAGGCGAGGATGCATCGTGTTGATGTAAAGACAGCTTATCTAAATGCGAAGTGGACGCAAAACCATCTCAGGGTGCCGCGAGAACACATCCCGATCATGTGAAAACCTCTCAAAGCGCCTGATCTTCATGAAATGTGGAGTCATCCCTCCATCGTTCAGGTCCATTTTTACGCAAAGATCATCCGATTTGAGATCATTTCAGTTCAAAAGTTAAGTGAGTTTCCCCGGAGCCGATGGAATAGGTATCGCCTTGATCAATGGGATGCCCGCCGGGCGCTGTTGTCGGGGCATATTCAATTCGATCGCGCTGGCGATCCAAAGGAAATGTCATGGCCACATCCTATCAAGGCAGGACCGATGCCGATTTG
>JBBRMF010000153.1:0-12501 GCA_038230975.1 Tepidisphaerales bacterium | reverse complement strand
TGCGACTCGGGTTATAGCTGCGCGTACACCTCCAATCTGGCCTGGCGCGGCGACCGCACGCCCATGCCCAAGGAGATCGATCCTGCCTCGTTATTCGAACGACTCTTCAAAGCCACGGATTCCGCCACAAGCGCTGCCGATGCGGCAAAGCGCAACGCGCTGCGTAAGAGCATCCTCGATTTTGTCTCGGAAGATGCCAAGGGACTGCAAACGAAGCTGGGTAAGAACGATCAGCGGAAACTGGATGAGTTCACCACGTCGATTCGAGAGATTGAAAAACGAGTGGAGGCTGCCCGCGATAATCCCGTTGCCCCCCTTCCCGATGAGGCGCGTCCAGCGGGCATTCCCGCGGATTTCGCCGAGCATCAACGGTTGATGTACGACATGATGACTCTCGCGTTCCGCATGGATCTCACGCGGATTAGTTCCTTCATGATTGCTCACGAAGGAAGCGATCGTCACTACCGCAACCTCGGCATAAACGAAGGCCATCACACCTGCTCGCACCATGGGAGTGCTGTCGACAAAATCGAGGCGGTTAAGAAAATCGATCTGTTCCACATGCAGCAGGTTGCTTACTTCCTGGAAAAGCTCGCCAATACGCCCGAAGGAAATGGCTCGCTTCTTGACAACTGCATGGTGCTGCTTGGTTGCGGCATCGGTGACGGGGATCGCCACAATCACAATGAGCTTCCGATCCTCATGGCCGGGCGCGGTGGTGGTGCACTGAAGCCGGGTCAACATATGAAATTTGCCAAGAACACTCCCCTCTGCAATTTGTATGTTTCGATGTTGGGAATCATGGGAGCTAAAGTCGACCGATTCGGGGACAGTACAGGTCCTCTAAACCAAGCGATGGCGTAGGTGACTGTCTTGGGTCGCATCGAATCGGGTACCACAGACGGCAGTACTCCGAGACCTGTGCTGTGCGCGTGCGAGACACAGGTCTACTCCAAAAAATGAAGCTTCGGTGCACATGTCGACGAAAAATCGTGGTTGACATTGGCTTTCGCCGCTTCTTGGCGAAGAAGGGCAGCCTGTATTTTCGGCCCGCTTTGCGTCACCGCACATATTGGGAGACCGATTTTCGTTTTGTTCGATTCCAATGTACGGCTCGGCACGCTACTTGCACTGCATGACGGCGTGTGCGTTACCTAACGTGAGCCCTGATGGGCCGAAGGAGAATCTTATGAAGCGTATGATCTTGTCACTTGCGGTTTTTGCTTTGATGGCTGCCGGCATTGCGGGTTGCCACGCGAGCGCATCGGTTGATCCACATTCGTCAACGCTGCTGACGCCAGCAAACTAATTGTGTTCCGTCAGTTGCGGTCTCATTTTTGCCGGTCTCGTTTGGCTATCTCCTTGAAGTCTTCTATTGACTTCAGTCGATATTCAGACGAGATCGGTAAACAATATAATTCACTTCATTGTAGCCCCTTGCTTCCGAGGGTTTTGCCCGGTAACTTCGCGACTCTATGGCTTGCGGATTAAAAGCGGTGCTCTTTGACTTCGATGGCGTGATCGTCAACAGCGAACCTCTGCATTTTCATGCCTTCCATGAGGTACTCGCCGAGGAGAGCTTTGACCTCACCGAAGAAGAGTATTATCGCGAGCTCATCGGTTTCGACGATAAGGGCGCGTTTAAACACATCTTTGAAAAGCACCACCGTCCGCTGGACCCGAAAACTTTTCTCCGAATCATGACGCGCAAGAGCGAGGCAATGATGGAATTGATCCACGGCCGCAAATATCAGGCGTTGCCGGGGGTCGAGGAATTTGTTCGAGGGCTGTGGCGAAACTATCCACTTGCGATTTGCTCCGGCGCATTACGCGAAGAAATTGAAGCGATGCTCGAAGGCATCAACCTTCGCGACTGCTTCAAAGTCATCGTGGCTGCCGAAGACGTGACGGTTGGTAAGCCAGACCCGCAGGGGTATATGCTCACGACCAAATTGCTAAGCGAACATGCAAAAATGCCGTTGACTCCGGCAGAATGTCTTATCATTGAAGATGCGCCCACGGTGATTCGATCCGTGCGGGCGGTTGGTTTCAATGTCCTTGGGGTGGCAACAAGCTATCCGCTGGAAAAACTGAACGATGCACATTACGCTGTGAAATCACTGGAATCGGAAACGGTGTTAAAAGCCATCCCGGAACTCAATTTGGGATTAGCGCGGTGAATGACTTCCAAAAGCAAATACGGATAACAGTATCAAGCTTCCGGCCGGTTGAAGGATTGAATTTATGAGACATTGGATTTCATCAATGCTGCTTGGATCCGCTCTTGTTTTGGCCGGCAGTACGTTCGCCGCCGAGCATGCGGAGCCAGCCGTTACGGGACATGCAGAAGCGGGTCACGTCGCTCAGGATCTTTTCCCCCACCCGCATATTTCCGAAGATGGCAGTTGGGCCGGAGCAATGGCGATCATCATACTGCTCGGATTCTTTCTACCCGCCGCAGTCATTGGCCCGATCGTTCGCGCCAATACCCCCGAGGAAGTGCCGCCAGCGCATTCTCACGATGAACCACCGGAAACTTCCGGTCATCACGGGCATTCGGGAATTCCGACTGAAGATCCCCATCACTAAACTGATGAGCTGGGAACGAGTAGTGGTTCCGAATAAAGATCTAAAAACGATATCCTGAAAAAAGCCCACGGAAAAATCCGTGGGCTTTTTGCTTTACGCTTCAATGGACGGACCGATTCATTTAATCGTAATCACATACGGTGCCGCCAGCAGTACGGGCCGATGTTGCAGCAATTCGATCATCTGCAATTGCTGGCCCATCAAATGCCTCATGGAAGCGGGCATGACACGGAGAATGGAATCGAACGAGACCTGAATTTTCGGGGTGAAAGGGGCCAATGCATCCGGACCCTCGGCACCGCCGCTGAACAAATCAACCAGTGATCGCGCTGCCGGGACGCTGCGCACTTCATATTCGCCGGTCTTCAAATCAGCTTCTTTCGCCGCAAACTGAATGGCATCTTCAATGCCACCCAACTCATCGACCATTCCAAGTTCTTTCGCCTGCTTGGCGATAAAAATCCTTCCACGGGCAACCGCATCAATATCTTTGATCTTGCCAGTTCGATTCGTCATCACCCGTTCGGTGAACTGTTCATAGGTATCTCGCATCCAACTGGTCACCATCCGACGTTGTCGATCGGTAAATGGTTGATTCGAGCTGAAAAGATCGGCATTGCGGCCACGCGAGAATTCCTCGGTCGTCAATCCCAATTTGCCGAACAGGTCTTTCATCACGAATTTCCCACCGACCACACCAATGGAACCTACGATCGCGGAAGAATCGGCAAAAATGTAGTCCCCGGCGCTGGCCAGGTAATACCCACCGCTGGCAGCCATCCCACCGATGCTGACGATGAGCGGTTTGCTCTCAGCCGCATGGTGCGCGGCCTGCCACATCACTTCGCTGGCCAAGGCACTACCACCCGGAGAATCAATTCGCAGAACGATCGCTTTGACATTGTCATCGCGCACGGCCATCCGGAAAGCTTTGCGCAGGTTATCACCACCGATGTTTTCACTGCCACCAAAGAGCGAGCCTTCGGCATTTCCGTCGACGATCACCCCTTCGGCATGAATCATCGCAATCGCCGGTTTGTCAGAGGGTTCTGACTTTTTGCTCATCAATTGAAAAAGTGCCAGCGGACTGGAAAGATCGATCGGGTCATGTTTGCCGACACCATAATCGTGAATGAGATTGATATCGTGACCGAGTTCATCCTTGATCAAAGCGCGCAGACCATCCTGATCGACAAGGTGGTCGACGAGTTTCCGGTCCTTCGCGGTTTTGCCGGTCAGAATCGCTTCGTCAATCGCCGCTTTCACATTCTCGCGAGAAAGATTGCGATGGGTGGCGATGCCGTCAATGATCTGGCCGTAAAGTGAATCTACCAGCTTGTTCAATTCCCCGCGAAGTTCATCACTCGGGGCGCTGCGTGTGTAAGGCTCTTCAGCGCCTTTGTATTCACCGATTTGAACGTAGTCGGCATTGACTCCGACTTTTTCGAAGAAACCTTTATAGAACATCGTTTCCAGCCCGACACCGGGCATCATCATTTCGCCGCCACTGAGAATGCAGATATCGGTGGCACCCGTGGCTGCGGTATAGGCGGCGGTGTCGTAAGCATCGGCGAATACAAACGTGCGCTTGCCGGCCCGGCGAAGCTCATCCAATGCGCCGCGAATTTCCTGGGCCTGTGAAAAGCTGAATCCGGTATTGCCAAGGGTGATCAGCACGGCTCGGAGCTTCTTGTCATCGCGCGCCTGGTGAAGGCGCTCCATGAGATTGTGAACCGTCAATACATTCCCATCGCCAAACAGCGAAAACGCCGGGGCGCGCTCGACGACCGGTTGATCCAGATCAAAATGCGCCACCTGGAATAGCTTGGATTCACTTTCCTGCCTGGCCTTTAACTGACGGATCATCTCGGCCGCGCTGAGCGCTTTGTCGGCAACTTTGGTAGTGGCTTTGACTTCGACCGGAATTTTTGTGGCGTTGGGGACCGAAGGTTTGCTGGTCGGGGATTTGACCGGTGCGTCGACCGGCGCCGGAATCGGTAACGGTGGTTTGAGGGGTTTGGTTGCAGGATCGGCGGCGGCCACTCCTGCGATCAATAGTAAGCTCACGGCGATGCGTCGAATCATATGAACTCCAGTTTTCCAGGGCAGAGGTTAAAATCGCTCTAAATGACTGTGCGCGATGACGCGCCTCGATCATCGTAGGTTCCGCAGTGCAGAACATCTTCCTACGGCTCGCGATTCTTGTACCGCACAGAGCTTGGGAAATTTTAGGTGGCGTGGGCGTCTCGCCCGCGTTTTTTTTCTCAAGAACGCACGGGTGAGACGCCCATGCCACCATTTTTTCCAAAGCTCGCAGCGGAACCTACACTAATCGCGTACGGCTATTTAGAATAGCCCCCACCCTGTAGTTATCGGCACGATAGGCCCGTGAATGCGAATCATGTCGTCGATGAGAATTCTTTTCTGCCAACCCGTCAATTCTCCACAAACTACGTGCCTAAAAGCAATTGCCTCGATATACTTTGATCCGCTGGTGCATCGCTGTTGGGCAGCGACGG
Source organism: Tepidisphaerales bacterium (assembly GCA_038230975.1). Classification (GTDB taxonomy): domain Bacteria; phylum Planctomycetota; class Phycisphaerae; order Tepidisphaerales; family Tepidisphaeraceae; genus JANXVV01. Next base: position 7,393 of record JBBRMF010000153.1, on the reverse strand, counting down.
TACCTGCTGGAGGAAATGTGATGTCCAAAGCTAGCGTCGATCCGGCCGAACTTCGCCGGTTTGGTCAGGATCTCAATCGATTTAACAACGATTTGCAGACGCTTCTGGCCGGTTTGCATGGAAAAATGCGCGGCCTGGAAGCCACCTGGCGCGATCAGGAGCAGCGCAAATTCTCCGAAGCCTTCGAGCAAACCGTCAAAAGCCTCGGTGGGTTCCTTGAATCGTCGCATCAACATGTGCAATTTCTTGGAAAGAAAGCTGCTTTGATCGAGGAATACCTGAAACAGCGATAGCGGCTCCGTTGTCAATGGTCAGTGGTCAGTTGCAAAATCTCAACCAGCTCTGACTTGCCATGGCTTCCAACTGAACACTGACCACTGACCACTGACCACTGACAACCCATATGAGCACAGCCCGAGTCCAATCGATCGATGCTTTGAAACACTTCCGCGTTGCGCTCTGGAAGTTCGCCGAAGCCGCGAATGTCGCGTTGGGCGACGCCGAGAGTGAAGTGCAACGCACTCTTTCCTGGTTGCAGGGCGAGCAGCAGCAATTCTGGTCCGGACAAATTCGCAAACGACACGAGCATGTCAACCGTTGTAAGGATGCAGTTCGGCAGAAGAAGCTTTTCAAAGATTCATCCGGCAAGGTGCAGTCGGCGGTGGATGAGGAAAAAGCGTTGGGCATCGCGATGAAGCGATTGGAGGAAGCAGAACAAAAACTTCTGAACACCAAACGACATGCAAGCAAGTTGCAAAAGGAAATGCACATGTACAAAGGTGCCGTGCAGACCTTCGCCACGGTGATTGCCAGCGATATGCCGAATGCCGTGGCCAGCCTCGATCGGATGGTTCAATCGCTGGAAGCATATGTCTCGCTGGTTGCATCCAGTGGGTTGGAACAGCCTGCTCCAGCGCCTGGCACAACAGTGGGCACTAACTCAGATGAAGATGGAGCGATGACGCGGCCTGAAACTGAAGCCAAGATCGCGAAGGCTACCGAATTAGTTACAGATGCAGTCAATCAGACTACCTCGGAACGTAAAACAGAAGATGCGGGTTCATCCGATGAAGAAAAGTCAGTCTAGTTTTGTAGGGTGGGTGTACTCGCCCACCGTCCGTGTCACTCGGCAAATCGGTGGACGGATACCCCCACTACAAAACCAGATCAAACGGAAAGGTGCATCATGGGTGTATATGAAGGTCGCGGACAGTTGAGTCGCGGCATGAAAGAACTGTTGAACCGCTGGATCGAAGCCCGATCGAGCTGGGATGATGCAAATAGCGAGAGGTTTGAAGAGAAGTATCTTCGACCGTTGGAACAAGGCATGCAGTCGGCCGTTTCGGCAATGGACACGATGGCTGTGTTAATCGCGCAGGCGCATCGCGATTGTGACGAATAGGTTTTTAGAAACGCCAAATCGAGGATTTCATCTCGTGACCGAGGCCACTCAAGAGCAGACCCCCGACGTTATCGCTGTTACAGCCACCACTCCGGCCCCGGTCACCGTCGTCGCGACGCAGCGAGACATCCAGCGGGCGGCGCTGCGCGACCTGGTCTCCCTCGCCATGGAGTGCGCGACAACCGAAAATGAAATCGAAGAGCGATATCAAAAATCAGTCGAGCAAGTTGAAAAGGAACTGGAAAATGGTCTTTGGTCAGTGCAGCAGCGTTATAAATCCGGCGATGAATCAGTTCGTCAAAAAGCCGAAGCCTCGTTGGCTGCCATAGAGATAAAGTTCGCTGCCGATGCGGGAACACTCAAGCAGAAAGACGAGTCCGCTCGCCAGAAAATTATTCGCGAAAGTGACGGGCCCCAACAGCAACTGAAGCAGAAGTACGATCAAGCCGTTTGGTTGGCGGACAGTGTTTTCGAGTCGACGCAGGCCCAGCTTCGCGAAGACCTGAAGAAAAAACGGAGCGAGATTTCGGACGATGAAGCGCAGTTGCAGGAGAAGGAAACCCAAGCCGCCGAATTGCTGTATCTTTACCGCGTGACCGTTCCAGCCGTCGAGCCGGACGCAGAGGTGGCCGGCGACCCGGATGCAGATTTCATCGCGGCACGAGATCTTGCGACTCAAACGCTTTCGAAACTATCTTCGCTCGCTTCAGCCCGAATGCTTGTGGGCGCGCGGCCTTACATTATCGCAGTCATACTTTGCATTGCCGCCGCTGCCGGGGCTCAGTTCTACACCGGCAAAACCGACTTACAGTTCAAACTGATCGGCATTACGGCCGGGGCTGCGCTGGTCGGCGCATTGCTTCTTGCGCTTGTCATACGATTGGCCGCGAAGTCACAGGCCACAAAGCTGTACGTTCGGTTCGGCACGGCATTGATTAATTCACGACGCGCCGCTGACCGACGAATGCAAACCGCGACGAAATCGCACGATGACCAATTGGGCAGCGCGCAAATGCAACGGGATACAGAGGTGCAGGGAACAAAGGCAAAAGTCTCACCCGTACTCGCGAAGATGAAGGCAACGCGCGATGCTGCCCTGCAAGCTGCGGCGACAGAAGCTCAACAGCAAATGAGCGCGATGATGAGTCAACGCGATGCGGATAAGGCCGCCGTGATCGAGCGACGAACGCAGGCCGCCAGCGAAGTTCAGCAGAAAACGCAACGGGATGAACAGATGGTGCGCAGCCGCCATCAACTGAAGAGCACTGAGGTCCGCCAGCGATACGATGCCAGCCGCGCAGCTCTGGAGCAGCGGCTGAAAGATGGACTGGTACACACGCAAGCACCTATCGAAGATCGCAGCGGTGTGCTAGGCCAGGGAGCGCCTAACTGGTCCGGCAGTGATTGGAGCCGGTGGGTTCCACCCGCGCGATTCGCCTCCGTGGTCCGGTTTGGTGAGTTTGAAGTCAACCTCCGAAAATTCGCCGACAGCGTGCCTCGCAACGGTGATTTAAAGCTACAGCTTCCCTCGGCCTACACCGTTCCGGCAATGCTTGGATTCCCCGAACAGGCCTCACTGCTTGTCGAGAGCGATCGCACGGGCCGAAATAACGCGATTCGCGTGCTGCAGATGGTGATGACACGTTTGCTGACGTCACTTCCACCCGGCCGTGTGCGATTCACGCTGATTGATCCAGTTGGGTTGGGTCAGAATTTCGCCGGATTCATGCATCTGGCCGATTTCGACGAAGCGTTGGTGGCCGGGCGAATCTTTACCGATGCCGAGCAGATCAATCAGCGTTTGATTGACCTGACCGAGCACATGGAAACGGTCATTCAAAAATATCTTCGCAATGAATTTGAGACGATTGACGACTACAACGCCCAGGCCGGTGAGTTGGCCGAGCCGTATCGGTTTTTAGTCATCGCCGATTTTCCAGTGAGCTTTGAAGGTGATGCCTTCCGTCGCCTGAGCAGCATCGCCGCCAGCGGTGCCCGTTGCGGCGTCTATACACTCATCGCCCGCGATACCCGCCAATCGCTTCCTTCGGGGACTCACCTCGATGATCTTTCCGCCCATAGCGTGATTCTCGTTCAGGATGGCGAACGGTTCTATTGGAAAGATGATGTCTATCGGCAGTTCCCATTAAAGCTCGATACGCCGCCTGATGAAGAGACGCTCACAAAAATTCTTCAGGCAGTCGGTAAACATGCGAAAGAGGCGAAGCGGGTCGAAGTGCCGTTCGATACAATCGCGCCGAACATCAAAGACTTCTGGACTCTGCGCAGCAATGAAGAGCTTCGCGTGCCCATCGGGCGCATGGGGGCGACGCGCTTGCAGATGATGCGACTGGGTAAAGGTGTCGCGCAGCATGCGTTGATCGCCGGAAAAACCGGTTCGGGTAAGTCCACACTGCTTCATGCGCTCGTTACGAACCTGGCAATGTGGTATTCGCCGGACGAAGTCGAGTTGTACCTGATCGACTTCAAAAAAGGCGTGGAGTTTAAGACCTATGCGACGCATGCGCTGCCGCACGCGCGCGCCATTGCCGTCGAGAGCGATCGGGAATTTGGTTTAAGCGTTTTGCAAAGGCTCGATGCGGAGTTGTCAACGCGCGGCGATCTATTCCGGAAGATCGGCGTGCAGGATTTGAATTCTTATCGCAGTGCCGTGCCGGGTTCGGTCATGCCGCGAACGTTGCTGATTATCGATGAATTTCAGGAGTTCTTCACCGAAGATGACAAGCTCGCGGCGGATGCGGCGTTGCTGTTGGATCGCCTCGTTCGCCAGGGCCGTGCCTTCGGTGTGCATGTGCTGCTGGGATCGCAAACCATCGGCGGTTCCTCCGGTCTCGGTCGAAGCACGATCGGTCAAATGGCCGTTCGCGTGGCGCTGCAAACCAGCGAAGCCGACTCGCAATTGATACTCGGTGATGGAAACTCCGCGGCACGACTGCTTTCGCGGCCCGGCGAAGCCATCTACAACGACCAGGGCGGGTTGGTCGAAGGCAACAGTCCCTTCCAAGTGGCATGGCTGCCGGATGATGGACGCGATATTTACCTCGAGCGCGTGAACGTAAAACTCGCTGAATTCATCGCCAAAAACCATCGCCGACCCGTGCCGCCGATCGTGTTTGAAGGCAACGCTCCGGCTGATATTCGCACGAATACAAAGCTGGCCGATCTGATTGCACTACCACGCTGGCCGGAACCGACGAATACGACTTTTGCATGGCTCGGCGATCCCGTGGCGATTAAAGAAGCTGCCGCCGTCACCTTCCGCCGTCAAAGTGGTTCCAACCTGCTCGTTGTAGGTCAACAGGAAGAATCTGCGATTGCGATCATGGCGACCGCTTTGGTTTCCATCGCCGCGCAGCAAAAGCCGGCGTCGGTCAGTTTCCAAATCTTTGATGGCAATGCCGCCGACTCACCGTACGCCGGCGTGTTTTCAAACATCAAATCGATCATTCCCCACGAGATCAATCTGGTGGAATGGCGTTCCTCGGCCGAGGCGATCAACGAACTGGTTCAGGAACTGCAACGACGTCAGGCAAGTGATGCCGGAGGCCCGTCGATTTTCGTCATCATCTATGGTTTGCAGCGCTATCGGATTCTACGCAAGACCGAAGATACATTTAGCTTCGGGGGCGGCGATGAGGAGAAAAAACCGCAGCCGGAAAAACAGTTCGCCGATCTGCTTCGCGAAGGCCCGGCTGTAGGCATTCACATTCTGACCTGGATCGACACCCCCGCCGCCATCGATCGTACATTCGATCGCGGTGGCATGCGCGAGTTCGACAACCGCGTGCTGTTCCAAATGAGCGCCGCCGACAGCAGCAACCTGATCGATTCCCCCGCCGCCAATAAGCTCGGTTTCTATCGAGCCCTCTCCTACAGTGAAGAGCAGGGCTTCATGGAAAAATTCCGCCCCTACGCAATGATGGATGGTGATTGGCTCGAAAACGTAAAAAAACAATTTAGCCACAGATGAACACAGATAGCCAGCTGAGTAGAAAAAAGGCGCGTTGATGTTTGGGTCAATGACTTCCAAAGTATCCGTCCTTTCGGACAGCGTGGCATAGTGGTCATCATACCCTGCAGCCGTTTTCCTCTTTCCTCTCTGAAATTCCGTGCGGCGGGTTTTCCCCGGTACGGCTTCAAATTGACAATTCCCGCGACCGGACTTATGCCGATTGGACAAGCAACCTTGCGGGCTGCGGCAGATAAGCACGGATAAGCACAGACAATAAAAAAATTCTTATCTGTGTTTATCCGTGCCCAATCTGTGGCCAATTTCCTTTCGCTACACCGCGACATGAGGCGTGATCAGGGCTTCCCGGGCGCTTAGGCTTCTTAAGCGATTGATCGCGGCGAGATAGGCTAACGCGCTGGCTTCCAGAATATCCGTGCTGAGACCGCGACCGCGAATCTTGCGGCCGCTGTGTTCCAATTCAATCTGCACTTCGCCCTGGGCCTCCGTACCGCGCGTGACGGCTCGAATGCGATAATCGCTCAGTGACGCTTTCACACCGGTCAATCGAGCGATGGCAGAATAAATCGCATCAACCGGACCATCACCAATGCTCGCATCCGTGAGGGGTGGGCCGCCGCTATCCTTTACAGTGACTGTTGCCGTCGGGATGGTGTTCGAACCACTGGTGACCTGCAGACCCACCAGTTGCCAGGCGCCTTGCGCCAGTTCAAGCTGGTCATCAATCAGGGCTTCAATATCTTCATCGAAAACTTCCTTCTTTTTGTCGGCCAGCGTCTTGAACTTATTGAATGCGGCTTCCGATTGCTGATCGTCGACCTGATAGCCCAACTGAGCCACCCGATCGCGGAAAGCCGCACGACCGCTGTGCTTGCCGAGCACGAGCGATGTTTTGGCGATGCCCACTTCGGTTGGGTCCATGATTTCATACGTCTCGCGATTCTTGAGCATGCCATCTTGATGGATGCCCGATTCATGCGCGAACGCATTCTCACCGACGATCGCCTTGTTTCGCTGCACGACCAGGCCCGTGAGCGAACTGACCATTCGGCTGGTCGGATAGATCTTGCTTCGATCGATCCGCGTGCCGATCTTGTAAAAATCCTCGCGCGTCCGTAACGCCATCACCACCTCTTCCAACGCCGCATTGCCCGCGCGCTCGCCCATGCCATTGATCGTGCATTCGACTTGTCGCGCGCCGCATTCAATGGCCGACAATGAATTCGCCACCGCCATGCCCAGATCATCGTGACAGTGCGCCGACAAAATGATGTTTCGTTCGCGGAGGATCGGCAACTTTTTCAGGAGATGCGAGAAAATCTCGCCGTAGCCTTTGGGGGTTGCGTATCCCACGGTATCGGGCAGGTTGATCGTCGTCGCGCCGGCTTCCACAGCCGCATGAACGATCTCTTCCAGAAACTCCAGTTCCGTACGGCTGGCATCTTCCGGTGAAAATTCAACATCGCTCGTGTATTGCTTCGCCTGTTGAATGGAAGCAACGGAAAGCTTGATGATTTCCTCTTTGCCTTTGCGCAATTTATGTTCGCGATGGATTTTGGAGGTGGCGCAGAACACGTGGATGCGCGGCCGCACCGCGCCTTTCACCGCTTCGCCCGCGCGTTCGATATCCAACGGATGACATCGCGCCAATCCGCATACACCACTCTCGGTAATTTCGCCAGCGATGGCATGGACCGATTCCCAATCCCCTTGCGAGCTGACCGGGAAGCCGGCTTCGATGATGTCGACGCCGAGCGCTTCAAGCTGCCGTGCAATTTCCAGCTTTTCCGGGCGCGTAAGGGTTGCGCCGGGGGATTGCTCGCCATCTCGTAACGTCGTATCGAAAATCCTAACCGTTTCCATGACTGCTCCTATTCAGGGTTTTTCGTCAGCCGCGGGGAAAAACTGACACCAACTCATAAACAAAGAAACCCCGCGAGTTAGATCGCAGGGCCACCGAATCATTCATCTGGGCAGGGTTCCTACGATCGCGCGCGAGT
>JBBRMF010000152.1:0-12599 GCA_038230975.1 Tepidisphaerales bacterium | reverse complement strand
GCTTTTTCCCGAACCACTGCGGCCAAGCAAAGCCACGAACCTGCCACGTGGAATGCTGATCGATAGGTCTCGCAGCGATGTAAATCGACTCGGACCGCTGCCATAGGTCTTGACGAGACTTCGCGTCGACACCATCGTCAACGCCTGCGCGTGGGCATCTTGAGATTCCATGGGTTGATTCTGCGGAGCGGTTGTGATCATTCAATTCTCGGCCTTTCTCAGTCCGAGCATTGTAGGGCGACAAAACGCGAAAGCCTAAGAGACAGTCTGATCCCCTCCCCCGGAGTAGAGGCCGTCGATTTATTTAGCCGGGCCGCTTGCGGCCCGTGTCCGATGACCTCGGACAGCCGCTCAACATGGTTCACAAGCGAACCGGCTAAATAAATCGACACGCCCAGTGAAGGGAGGGGACAAATCAAACTGCGCCTTGCTTGTCTGCCCTCCGCAACCGACCATGTACTGAGATGGCCGGTAAACCCAAAAAAACTCCGCGGGAAAAGGATCTGACCTCCCGCTACTTCACCGGCGCGCTCGATGAAGATCTGGATAGCGATCGCGTGGCCCAGCATCAGTATTTCACTAGTCGCAATGCCGCCGCACAGCAAAACAAGATCATGAAAACCTCGGCGATGCGCGCCGCCGACGTGGCTTTCACCGGCGATCTGGATGCGTTGCCGCTCGGGGAAGTCACGCAGGTCCACTCCCTTTTTTGCGACGTATTGCACGATGGGATCACCTATCTATGCGTCGTTCGCAAAACGATGAACAAAGTATCGGAGACCGCGCTGGTTGTTGGTGACCGGGTTCGATTTCGTGTGACCGGAATCATGCACGACACAGGCAAGACGGAAGCCGTGCTCGAAAAAGTGCTGCCGCGCGACACCGTCCTGACGCGGGCCGACAGTTTTAAGGGACAGATCCAGCATCCGATTGTCGCCAATGCGCAGCAGATGTTAATCGTGGTGAGCCTCGCGCAACCCACCGTTAAATGGGGGTTGATTGACCGAATGATTATCGCCGCCGAGGGAGGCGGACTAAAACCAACCGTCTGCCTCAATAAGATCGATCTCGTCGAGAATGACAAGACCGCGCAGAAAGAAATACCCTTCGCGTTAGAAGCATTGGCACATTATCAGTCGATGGGGATTTCATCCTTTCACGCGAGCATTCAAACCAGAGCCGGGCTGGATGACATGCGCAATCTTCTGCGGGATCGCAGCACGGTCCTCGCCGGGCACAGTGGCGTGGGAAAAAGCAGCCTGGTCATGGCGTTGCAACCCCAGATCGATATCCGCGTTGGCGCGATCAGCGGCTACACCGGCAAAGGCCGTCACACCACCACTTCCGCCCGCCGCTATGTGCTTGATTTTGGGGGCGCGGTGATCGACACCCCCGGTGTGAAATTGTTTGGTTTGTGGGGGATTCGTCGCGAAAATCTCAAAGATTTCTTCCCCGATATGGCCGCCGGCACGGCCCCGGAATGGCGAAAGGAGAGCCACCAGCGCATCCTCGATTCCCTGCGCGAGTCCGATTTCTAAAGAAGCCCTGAGTCTCCTCACGACACGGGGACTTCTATCGATTTCGTCACCACCGGTAAGCACGCCGTCTCATTACATGCCTGATAGGTCAAGCCCAGGTTCAACACCGAAGTTGGCCGCGTCGCAAAGCGGACAATCACTTTGACTGTCCCGTCGTAGACCTTCACCAGACCGTCGGCAAATTCCAACCTCGCTGCTTTGGCCGTTGGATACTCCACTTTGGCACCTTCCGGAACGCCAAGTGTCGTCCCGATCAAACCCTCATCTGCATCGTGCGCCTGAATATGAAACCCGCGCTGGATCACCAACGTCAGCGCCAACTGAAGCGGATTTTCCCACACGGCGGTCACTTGAACGACGCGCCCCGCCGCTTCCTTAGGTGACGCCGGTCTTGCGGACGTCGACTCTGCCGCCGCCACTTCCAAGGCTCCGTGCTTCTGCACATAGAGCGAGGCTGCTTCCACCAGCCCGCTCATTCCCTCGCCATGATTCTCCATCCCCTGGGCGAATAACGCGATCGTGTTTCTGGCTGACTCTTCCCGCCCGAGCAGAAGCATCACTTTGGCAGCGACACCGTTGCCGCTGGGGAGCGGGCTGTCCGTGCCGACCATCTGCCGGATAATCAAATCCTTCGCGATGGCATGGGTGAAATAGAATCCCCCTCGGTCACCGGCGAACTGCTTTTCCATCGCCGTCGCGATTTTCGCGGCTTCGTCCTTTCGCCCGAGTTTCAGAAGTGCCTCAGCGAAAAATGCGTAGTCATCCAAAAACGCCTCGAACTTAGCCGCGCTCCCGGCACGGCTCGTGCGAAAGAGTTCCCCGTTCGCGCCTCCATGCCGATTCGACAAGAAGTCTGCGGCTCCCTCGGCCGCTTTGGTGTATCGAGGCTCGTTGAGGATTTTCCCACCGTATGCCATCGCCCGGATCATCATTGCGTTCCAACTCGTCAGAATTTTCGTGTCGAGCAACGGCTGCTTCCGCTTCATTCTCGCCAGATAGAGTTTCTGCCGCAGCGGCGCAAGCATCGCATCGAGCGCATCGACGGTCAGCTTCATTTCCACGGCCACTGTTTCGAGAGGCTTTGGCAAATACAGGATATTCGTTTCCGGCGTACCGTTGCCGTGATGTGGGTCGGCAAAATTCGGCCCGAGGTCGACGCCATACACATTCACAAATAGATCAATTTGCTCCTTGCCAGCGCGTGTACCTGTGCTCAAGTCCTCGTTCAAAATCGCTTCGATCTCTGCACGCGTCCAGAGATAATTCTTTCCCTCCATGGAGTCGACCTCAGCGTCAAACGCGGTATAAAATGCGCCGTCGTCAGAGGTCATTTCTCTCAGCACAAATTCAAAAATCCCCCGGGCCACTTTTGCAAAGCGCTCCAGACCTGTCTGCCGAAACGCCTCGACATAAACCCATCCAAGCATCGCGTTGTCGTACAACATGATTTCAAAATGCGGGACGAGCCATTTGGCATCGGTCGAATAGCGATGGAACCCACCGCCCAGTTGATCGCGAATGCCACCCTCTGCCAACGCATCCAGCGTGCGCGTGAGCATCTTCATTCTCGCATCACTCGGGCGGATGGTTTGCTGAACCAGAATCAATTGCAGCAACGTCTGCCGGGGAAATTTCGGAGCGCTGCCAAAACCTCCGTGTACCCGATCAAAATCGCTGACGGATCGGTCGATCATGGCCTCGATCGAATCGGCATCCAGCCTCACCACCCGCGAAGGTGACGCCGGTTCAGCCATCTGCTGCAAGATTCCCCGCAATTGCTCGGTCGTCTGTTTGATGTCTCCCGGGCGATCCTTGTACGCCGCGGCCAGCATCGCCAGGAGCCGAGGGAATCCCGGTCTTCCGTAATTATCAACCGGTGGGAAATAAGTGCCGCCGTAGAACGGTTCAAGCTGCGGCGTCAAAAATACGCTCATCGGCCAACCACCCTGCCGCGTAAGCACCTGCACCGCGGTCATGTACAACTGATCGACATCCGGCCGTTCTTCGCGATCGACCTTGATATTGATGAACAACGAATTCATCTCGGCTGCGATCGTTTCATTCTCAAAGCACTGCCGTTCCATGACATGACACCAATAGCAGGTGCTGTAACCGACGGATAAAAAGATCGGTTTATTTTCGCGACGTGCCTTTTCAATCGCCTCCGGTCCCCAGGGATACCAATCCACCGGGTTGTGCGCGTGCTGCAAGAGATAAGGTGACGTCTCATCCGCAAGCCGATTGGTAAATGACATGATAAATTCTTTTCTGTGTGGTTTCTTATTCATCGCCTTCGATCACTTCAGAATCTACCGTTTCCGCAGCTTTTCCGATATTCCCATATTGGATCCACTGCAAATACAACCCATGGGGCGGCGCGGTCGACCCCGCGGCCCGGCGATCTTTCGCCTCGAGCATCTCGGTCAACTGCCCCGGCGTGAATTTTCCCAACCCCACTTCCACCAGCGTGCCTGCGATAATCCGAACCATATTCCACAGAAACCCTTTCCCGGCGACACTGATGATGAGCTTGGGATGGCGATAACTGATCGAACAATCCGAAACCGTGCGCACCGTATTCACGCGCCCATGTCCCGGCCGCGCAAAACTCGCAAAATCATGCGTGCCGACGAGCATTTGGGCCGCAACCTTCATGGCGTCAATATCCAGCGATCTCCAACGATGCCACGCCAAATCGGCAAAAAACAACGGCCTGTCATCTTCATGCCAGATAAAATATTGATAGCGTTTTGCCGTCGTCCAAAGTATCGCGTTGAAGTCACTCGATACCGGTTCAATCGAACGAATCAGAATATCATCCGGAAGTTGGTGATTGATAGCCCGCCGCATCCCGGTCAGCGGAATCTGTGACTTATCTGTATCGAAATGTGCCACCTGGGCTTTGGCATGTACCCCGGCGTCCGTGCGCGATGAACCGACGACGTTGATCGGATGTCGCAACGTGTGTTCCATCGCCCGCTTGAGTGTTTCCTGGATCGTCGGCAACCCGCGCCCGTGCGGTGGCGCGGCTTTTCTCCAGGTCGTCGGTACATCCTGAACTTGCCAACCGTGATACGCCGTTCCCCGATACGCGATCGTCATTTTGTAGCGTTGATGCAGTTTGTCCATGAGCTCGGTCAAGTGTAGCAGAACCATCCGTAACTCACCCGCGCCGCTTCTCTCGAAGGGCGGCATTGGACTCCGCCAACACTTTTGAACGAGCACTTTTCAATAGTTGATTGATGTCGTATTCACTGAGCCCCGCGCGCATTCCGACCGATCGCAACAGTTCCATCTCCTCGCGCGTCACCTTCCCATCCGCCCAGGCCGCGGCGGCCATCGCCGATAGCCACAGGTGAATCTCAGGGGTTCCCTCCGGTGTGGGGATCGATAAATTCCCACTCAATCCGGCGACAATCATTGCTTCCACCTGCTCGGATGGCACGTTCCACCGCGTCGCGAAACGCGCCAGTTGTTCGTGCTCTTGCGGGTCGACATTCCTGTCTGCCGTCGCCATCTTCACCATCCATGCAAGCAAGATTCGCGGATCGGGAGCTACCGCGCCGAATCGATCGGCCACTGTCGACAAATCACCACTTGGCCCTCGAAGTTTTCCCTTCCATTCGCGCGCTTCAGGCGCATCCTGATTCATCACATTTTCCAAAACCCAGTCATGCCTGCCATCATTCAAGACCGTTCGGCAAAACTCGCAGGCGTTCGACGTTCCACCGTTTTCCGGCGCGCCGCAATTCGGGCAGTGCGCGGATGAAATGGCCTTGCCAAGATCCGTTTTAACCGCGGAATTACGCCCCAGAACAAAAAGCGTTTCGGCCCAGAGATCCTCACCGGTATTGCGGACTCGCCCCGCCGCATCGACCACAAATTGCTTGCCGGACCATCGAATCGCCACCAGGGCCCGATCGCGATCTGCCTCTGAAATCACGCCAAGTGAACTCACCGATCCCACCGCGCAGTCCCCCGCGAACGCTCGCCCCGTTTGCAAATCGGCTTTAAGCTGCAGGGAATATTTTTCAGCAAATTCCGGGGACGCGATTTTCTTGAGCGGATCGATCTTCCCCGTCCAATCCGATTTCGCCTTTCGCCAGAATATTACCGAGGCACGATCTTCAATCGAGACCGTATCGAAATCCGGATCGCGCTGTCTCAATTCACCCACACCCGGCAATTCATCGCGACTCGGAACCGTCCATTCACTTTCCTGCGTGATTTCAGTCAGTACCCAATCGTACGCGCCGCTGCGGAGCAGCGCTTTGCAATGCGTGCAGTTCGCCGATTGATTCATTTCGATGGGTGCCGCGCAGTTCGGGCAGTTGCCTTCCATCAAACCGGCACGGCCGATTTCAGTCTTGGCCGTGCGATGTCGCAAAAACGTCCAGATCTCGACAAATGGCTCCACACCGGTCGATCCGGAAATGCGCTTTCCTTCCGTCAATGATTCGCGCCAATCTTTCGCCGCCGCCCGAATCCGCACTGACATTTCATCGAATAACCCCTCGGAAGATACGCTCACAATATCGATCCAATCCACTCGAATATCTTCCATGTGATCGCGATAGCCTTGCAACTTCTGCTCTTCAAATTGAAGCAGGAATCGTTCATGGACACCATCGGAAATAAACGAACGAACACTGCCTATATTCTGCATGCACCAGGCCGACTGAATCTTGTCGAACGCCAGATGGACGCGTTTACAGAATGCGACTTCCTCAAAATTCGGATCGTGCTCGCGGATGCCTGCAATCGCCGCCGCCTTATCATCCTCTTGCATGACCTGCTGACCACGGCGGATCACGCCGGACTGATAGCTGCTATTTCCCTGATTCAGTCCATAATAAAACAAAACTGCGATCACGATCAGAAGCGGTACACCGATCACCGGGTAACGAAATAAAAGGAAAACAAGATCGAACAGACCCCACCCACCGCCTCCTCCACTGCCGCTGCCTCCGCCACCGAAATGGAATCCACCGCCACCCCCACCGCCCGATCCACCGCCACCACCCCGATATCCCCCACCGCCGCCCGCGCGAGCAAACGCATCGTTCACCACAAGCAATATCGTTGCTGATGCGACGAAGAGCAAAATGGCCCATATCAACTGTCTTCTGCGATTCTTTTGGCGGTTTGGCATTTTAATCATCTTACCGCATGCATCCGTTTCGTGAATTGGTACACTCTCAGCCGTGAAAACTATTCTATTGCTCATCGTAACTTGTGTCGCCGTTCTCCAAATGTCGGCAGAGCCACCCACCGCCAAGGCGAATGACGATCTGAAATTTCATGTAGCCCCAAAGCCCTTGGCCGCCGGTACAGTGACACAGGATTGGCCGAGTTTTCTGGGCGTCACACATAATGCGATCAGCACGGAAACGAAATTGGCGGACTTTCCCGCCGATGGCCCGCCGCTGGTATGGGAGGTAAAGCGCGGCACGGGTTACGCCGCCCCGGCCGTCGCGGCGGGTCGGGTCGTCACGATTCATCGAGTGGAAGATGACGAGGTCGTCGATTGCCTCGATGCCGAAACCGGCAAACGCTTCTGGCGATTCTCCTGCCCCACTTCCTACCGCGATCGTTACGGGTTAAACAACGGCCCACGCTCCGCGCCGGTGATCGATTCAGGACTCGTCTACACCTACGGCGTCGAAGGCAAACTGCATTGCCTCGATCTCAAAACCGGCGAAGTCAAATGGAAACACGATATCCTTGAGGAATACAAATTACCCACACAGTTTTTTGGCGTCGGTGATACGCCCCTGGTCGAAGGCGATCATGTCATCATCAACGTTGGAGCCGCGCCCAATGGACCTTGCGTCGCCGCGTTCAACAAAGTCACCGGCCAACTGGCGTGGGTGACGAATGAGAAGTTGAGCAACACCTGGGGACCAAGCTACGCCTCACCGATTCCCGCAACGGTCAATGGCGTGCGCCGGGTGTTCGTCTTCGCCGGCGGTGAAAGTCGCCCGCCCAAAGGGGGTCTTCTCGCGATCGACCCGGCGAACGGCAAAGTTGATTTCGCCATCAAGCACCGCAGCCGCACCTATGAATCGGTCAACGCGTCCTCGCCTTTGATCCTCGGCAATCAGGTATTCATCTCCGAGTGCTACGGCTCCGGTGGAACGCTATTTGACTTGCTCCCCGACGGTTCCGCGAAGGAAGTCTGGACAAGTCTTGCGCTCGGGACGCACTTCATGAATGCGATTGCAAAAGACGGATATCTTTACGGTGTAGATGGTCACGGCCCCCTCGACTGCCCGCTGGTCTGCATCAATCTCAAAACCGGTGAAGAAGTCTGGCGAAAAGAAATTAACTTCACCGAAACCTTCCAGACCCCCGGCGGCCCGCAAAAGCGCGAGCTAGGCCTTGCCCGCGCCTCGCTCATCCTCGTCCCCGACGGCCGGTTCCTCTGCCTCGGGGAATATGGCCACCTGCTATGGCTCGATCTGTCACCCAAGGGATACAAGGAATTAAATCGAAGCTGGTTGTTCGCCGCCGGTGAAACGTGGACCGGCCCGGTGTTAAGTCACGGACTTCTTTACGTCTGCCAGAACAATCGAGATATCCTGCACGGCAACATCGGCCCGCGATTGCTCTGCTATGACTTGCGCGGCCAATAACTGCGGCCTCGCGCGAAAGGCCACCCCGAATCAGCAGATCCGCATCGTCAACCCGCCATCGATCGAAAATGTTTCGCCGGTGATGTATTCGTTCGTCGCCATTTCCCGAATCAGTGACGCCACTTGTTCGATCGTTCCTTCGCGATGAAGAGGGATTCGATTTTTCAAATTATTTTCCTTCACCTCCGGCGGCATGTTCGCATGGAATGCCGTGCGAATGACTCCCGGGGCCACGCAGTTCACGCGGATATTGAAGTCCGCCAACTCAAACGCCAATGCTCGAGTCAGTTGCGGCAGCGCACCTTTAACTGCCTGGTAAGCCACATTCGTGCGAATCGCCCGCTTGCCCGCCGATGAAGAAATCAGCACGATCGATCCTTCCTTCCTGGCCTTCATATGCGGCACAGCGGCGCGACAAAGATAAAACACTGCATGCACATGCACATCAAACCCCGTGTGCCAAGCCTCCGGTGTAAGTTCCAGCAGGCCGCCCGGCACGAGTCCTCCGGCGGAGTGAACCAACACATCAATCCCTCCCAGCGCGGCGATCGTCTGATCAACCGCCGCCTGCGCTGCTTGCGGCTTAGCCATATCCCCCAGAATCAATTGACACTTCCTCCCCGTCGCCTTCACCGCCGCAACGGTTTTTTTTGCCTCCGCATCATCTTGCCGCCCGGTAATCGCGATATCCGCGCCGAGTTTTGCGAATTCGATCGCCGTCGCCGCGCCAATGCCTTTGGTTCCACCGGTGATCAAACACGCCTTGCCTTGCAGATTCATAGCTAACCTTTGGGTTGAAGTAATTTGTCAGTTTGGTTTTTTACACCAGAAAAACAAGGCGCTAAGGTAACTGATGTACCCGGCTAAGCCGCAAACCGCTATAATCAAAGCCGTGACCGTAAAGCCCCTCCAAATTGGCAACGTCCGCCTCGCGAACAATCTGTTGCTCGCGCCGATCGCCGGATATTGCGATGTTTCGTTCCGCCTCGTCGCCCGATCCTGTGGCGATGTCGGGCTGGCCTGCACCGATCTACTCAGCCCGGAAGGCGTGCTTCGCGAAAATCAACATTCGATGAATCTCGTCGCCACCTGCCCGGAAGATAGCCCCCTGGCCATGCAGCTATACGGTTCCAGCACCGATCGCCTTTGCGAGGCCGCTCGCTGGGCCGAGGATCGCGGCGCGCATGTCGTCGATATCAACATGGGTTGCCCGGTCGACAAAGTCACCAAACGCGATGGCGGAAGCGCCCTGCTCTGCGACCCCGACCGCACGCTCAAGATGGTCGAGAAAATCAAAGCCTCACTCCGCCATGTCCCATTAACCTGCAAGCTGCGGCTCGGTTGGGATGACACCTGTATCGTCGCGCCCAAAATGGCGGCGCAATTAGAAAACGTCGGCGTCTCGCTGATTACCATTCATGGCCGCACCACCGAAATGCGTTTCAGCGGCCAGGCCAGGCTCGATGGAATTGCTGAAGTCGTTGCCGCCGTAAAGCAGATTCCGGTCATCGGCAACGGCGACATCCGCACGCCGCAGGATGCCAAACACATGATCGAGTACACCAAATGTGCTGGCGTGATGATCGGCCGTGGCGCACTCTCAATGCCTTGGATTTTCCGTGATACCTGGAGCTATCTCACCACCGGCATCATCCCCGAAACCCCACCGATCGAACGCAAATGCCAGCTCATGCGCAATCACTTTCACTCCCTGGCAAACTACCGAAATGAGCGCGCCGCCGTCTGCGAATTCCGCAAGCGCGTCAGTTGGTATTCCAAACAGATGAACCCCTGCCGCCCCCTCAAAGATGGCATGCAGAAGATCACCAGCACCGCGGATTTTGAACGTGTGATGACTGAGTTTTTGGATTGGCGACTGCGGCATGATGAAGAAGTGCGTGCGGGGAAGGTTGAAGCGGGAGACTTGATGGAAGTCGGGTGAGGCTTTCACTTCTCCCGATACATCAAAATGCGCAGCGAGTTCAGCACAACCACCACCGTCGAGCCTTCGTGAAACAAGACCGCGATACCAAGCGAGGTTCCGCCGAGCGCTGCCACCGGCGCGAGTATACCGATCACGCCCAGCGCAATCACAAGGTTCTGTTTGATAATCTTCCTGCTGAATCGCGATAGCCCGATCGCCTCGGGGAGTTTTCCCAAATCATCGCCCATCAACGCAATGTCGGCTGTCTCCAAGGCCACATCTGTGCCGGCACCGCCCATCGCGATACCGACCGTCGCATTGGCCATGGCTGGCGCATCGTTGACACCATCTCCAACCATCGCGACGTAGCGGTACTGATCGCATAACTGTTTCACGCGATCGACTTTGTCCTGCGGCAGGAGATCGGCAAAGAACTCATCGACACCCAGTTCTGCCGCAACCGCAGCAGCCACCGGGCCATGATCCCCGGTGAGCATGATCGTCTTATCGACACCCAATCGTTTGAGTCGTGCCAGCATTTCTTTGGCATTCGTGCGCGGGCGATCGGCCAGCGCCAGCACGGCTTGGGGCCGGCCTTCCACACTCAGTACCACCGTCGTTTTTCCCTCGGCGGCAAGACGCTCAATCGTCACTTTCGCTTCGATCATTCCCGGGGCATCCGGCGGCGACATCGAAAGTTTTCCGACCGAAATGGATCG
Organism: Tepidisphaerales bacterium; assembly: GCA_038230975.1. Taxonomy (GTDB): domain Bacteria; phylum Planctomycetota; class Phycisphaerae; order Tepidisphaerales; family Tepidisphaeraceae; genus JANXVV01. Next base: position 1,783 of record JBBRMF010000152.1, on the reverse strand, counting down.
GCCGTTCAATTCAGCCCGCACGCCTTGAGCCGACACCTGCTGCACATTCTCTACCCGGGATTCCGCACACTGCCGCGATTGAGCTTCGGCTACAATCGCCTGCGCCAGCGGGTGTGAACTATTTGCCTCCACCCCGGCAGCCAGCGAGAGCGCTTCCAACTCTTCCATGCCATCCAGCGGAACGATATCCGTCAACTTCGGCCGCCCCTGCGTAAGTGTGCCGGTTTTGTCGAAGGCAATCGCCCGCACGCGACCCAGATTCTCGAGGTGAACGCCCCCTTTCATCAGCACACCCCCGCGCGCCGCCCGCGCGATGCCGCTGAGCACCGCGGCCGGTGTACCGATCGCCAGTGCGCAAGGCGATGCGCCGGTCAGGAACGCCATCGCTCGATAGAACCAGAGGCTCCACGCCGCATGCGTTAGTAGAGGCGGCAACACGATCAGCAACATCGTGGCTACTAACACGAGCGGCACATACACACGCTCGACTTTGTCCGTGAACAATTGCGTCGGAGATTTGCTCGCCTGCGCTGCCTCCACCATTTTTACGATCTTGGCCAGTGTGCTTTCGCTGGCCAATTTCGTGACGCCGACAACCAGCAATCCCTCACCGTTGATGGTGCCGGCAAATACCGGCGAGTCGATGACCTTTTCCGCAGGGATCGATTCACCGGTGATCGGCGACTGATCGACCGCGGACACGCCGGTAACCACTTTCCCGTCCGCCGCCACCCGATCGAACGGGCGAACGACAATTTGATCACCGACTTTTAAATCCGCCACGCGAACCAGTCGCTCAGAACCGTCCGCATCGCGCAGGTGAGCCGTCTCCGGGGCAAGTCTGGCCAGCGCCTGAATCGCGCGACGCGCCCGATCCATCGCCATTTGTTCACCCGCCCCACCCAAGGCGAATAAAAACAGCAGCAGGCCGCCCTCTTCATAATGCCCCAATGACGCCGCTCCGAACGCGGCGGCGAACATCAGTACATCGATATCAAATCGCAATTCCCACAGCGTTTTTGCCGTATCTTTGAAGGTAAACCACCCGGTAAGGAAATACGCCGGGAGAATCAGGGCAAGACGAAGTGCTTTGGGCCCGTGATAGACATTGACAAAAAAAGCTCCAAGAAGCAGTGCTCCACCGAGCAAAGCCATCGCAATTTGACGATCACGCAGCAACCAACGCAGCACATCAGGAGCCGTTGCAATCGGATTGGCCGCAACCGGTTTGCTCAAAGGTGACCGCGCTCCATCACCCCGAAGCCGCAGCCCCAGTGCATCGAGACGACGAACGATCTCCGGGATCGCACAGCGCGATCGGTCAAACTCAACCTGCACGGTCTGTGAATCAAACGAAGCCTTGGCCGACACACCCGGAAGTTTGGCGAGCGTCGCTTCCACCGCTCGCTCAGTGCCGGTAGAAAGCATACCCTCCACCGCAAGCACCAGTTTCGCGCGGCCAGCAGGCGGAGCATCCAAAAGGTCGGTCGACATAGACGCCATTGTAACGTGCTCGCTAGACATCGGCGAACAGACGTTCATTGCATTTTGCCCATCGCTTGATCTGACTAGAGCGTGTCGCACGCTGGTGTAGCGACATCTGTCGGTGCCACAGGTCGCGGTACTCCGAGACCTGTGCGTGTCGGCGGGCAGAAGGCACAGCGGCTGTGTTGTTTGTCAAGTGAACCTCGAAGCATATTTATGCCGGCTGATTTTTTTTCGTGACGGCCAATTCCGTCCAGGTGATCCGGTCACGGAGCATGGCGTTGAGGAGTACGGCGAG
>JBBRMF010000151.1:0-12622 GCA_038230975.1 Tepidisphaerales bacterium | reverse complement strand
GCCGTACCGAAGGTTTCAACCGGGGACTGCGGGCCATTTTGTGGCGAGCCTGCGGCATGCGCAACTTCGGCCACTTTCGATTGCGCGTTCTTCACTTGTTCGGCTGAGATATACAAGGATCAGCGGAGTTCGCGGAGAGCCTAATTTTCTTTGTTTCAACCGTTCAAAGCACTTTTAGGTTTTGCGTGCCGGGGCAGTGGCGGGTCCGGTCTTTTTGGATGCCTCATCCAACTTTCGCTCCAAATCATCTTTCTGCTTCATCAGTGCGTCGACCTGCGTCTGCATGGCAGTCAGTTTTGTCGAAAGCTTTGCAGCTTCCTCTTGTGATGCGGTGTTGCGAGCCTCCATATTCTTGACGGTCGCCTGCGTGCGATTGAGCTCCGCAGCGGTCTGATCGTTGGCAGTCTTATTGTCCCTAGCTTCTTTTTGTGTCTTCTGCAACGCGATCTTTGCCTCACCCAACTGCGTCTCGGTCCGTGACGCCATCGCCTTGGCTGATTCCAGGTCCGACTTGGCGGAATCCAGATCCGCCTTGGTTTTATCCAGTTGGCCTTTTGACTCGGTCAGCTTTATTTTCAGTTCTTCGCGCTGCGCGTCCGACTCAGTCAACTTTGTTTTCAGCTCATCACGTTCGGTTTGAACGTGTACGAATTGCTGCTTATCCACACATCCTGCTGACAAGATTAGGCAAACACCGGCCGCGATCCATTTTGACGAGAGATTCATTGAAATGCTCCTTCTTGCGTTGGTGAGCTTGGTTCGATTCGACTCTGCGGATAATTTATAGACTCTTCACCCCGGATGCAATTTGTGATGGTGTTCCCTGCCAACACTGCAAATAGCTTGGTATTCTGCTGGCATGGAAATCCGTGCAGCGACATTATCCGACCTCGACCGCCTGCTTGAAATTGACGGCACCCTCGAATCGACCCGCTATCTTCATCTGGACCGAAGTGGGCAAGGCATCGATGTCTCGTGGAAAATTGAAGAACGCCCATTGCGCGCCAAGTTGATCGACTCAAACCCATTGGATGAAGATCGTCGCTTTGCACTGAAGCAAGTGTTATCGGGTATCGAAGATGGGATCGCCCTGGCCTTGGAGCACGAAGGAGACCTGGCGGCCTTGGCGGTTGCGCAATTGGACCCAGTCGCGAATCTTTTGCGAGTCCTGGAAATTCGCGTCGATTACGATTTGCGAAGACAAGGAATTGGTAGCGCGATGTTGTATCAGTTGATCGCCGTTGCTCGAGAGCGCGGGATGCGCGCCGTCGCCGCGCGCACTTTGACGAATCACTTTCCGGCAAATCAATTTCTGACAAAAGTGGGGTTCGAAGTCACGGGATTCGATACGCATCTGCAATCGAATCACGATCTGGTAAAAGAATCAGTCTCGATCTTCTGGTACCTTGCGTTAGATTGATGGAACACCAATGACCGAAAACGACCGCCCCACGAACCTTCCACAGCATCCTCAGGATGAAGGCGCGCCCGATGCGCAACAGGAGGAGCATGATGCGACAGATCCCGGCGATGTAGCCTCAAGCATCGAAGAGCTTCCCGCTGCCGATGGCGCGGCGGTGATGCAAACGCTGTCGCCCGACTTTTCCGCCGAAGTTGCCGAGTATCTCGATCCGGAAACCGCCGGACGCATTCTGGCGGAGATGAACTCGATTGAAGCCGCCGCGATTATTAACGACATGGAGACGCCCGAGGCCGCGATGGTTCTCGCGGCGATGGACCCTGACGATCGCGTGGACATTCTCGGTCACGTCGCCCCCCTGCTGCATGACCAGCTCGTCAATGAGATGAACGCCAAGGATGCCGCCGAAGTGCGCGACCTTGAACGCTATCCCAAAGACACTGCCGGCGGCATCATGACCACCGAGGTCACCAGTCTGGCGGAAGATCTTTCCGTCGAACAGGCGATCGTCGAGCTGCGCCTGTTGAATGAAACGCTCGAACAGATGTTCTACGTGTACGTCGTCGATAAGCGAAAGCATCTGATCGGTGTGCTGTCGATGCGCGATCTGATCCTGGCGATGCCGAAAAAATTGCTTTCAGAAATCATGCGGACGGAAGTGAGCAGCGTTCCGGCAACGATGGATCAGGAAGAAGTGGCGCGGATATTTCGGAAGTACAACTATCTGGCGATGCCCGTCGTCGATGCGCGCAATCGCCTCGCCGGCTTGATAACGATCGACGACGTCGTCGACGTCATGCAGGATGAGGCGACGGAAGACGTCCAGAAAATGTTTGGTGCAGGCGCTGAAGAACGACTGGCAAGCCCGTGGCATTTCAGCTTTAAAAAACGCATCTGGTGGCTTGAGGTAAACCTGGCCACGGCGTTTCTCGCGGCGTGGGTCATCAGCCGCTTTGACGACGTGATCGGTAAATTCGCCATACTGGCCGCATACCAATCGATCGTCACCGGCATGGGTGGAAACGCAGGCGCACAAGCCCTGGCGGTGGCCATTCGCGGGATCGCCCTGGGAGAGAGCGGCCCGAAATTGCTCTGGCGATTACTCCGCAAAGAATTCATCATCGGGCTGTTGACCGGTATCGTCGTCGGACTAAGCACCTGGGCCTGCGCCGCCGTTGGAATATTCGGGCATGACAAATATCAGGGGCATGCCATGCTCATCGGAGTGACGGTCTTTACAGCCCTGGTCTTAAACCATATCAATGCCAGCGTCACCGGTGTGCTGATTCCGTTCGCGATGAAGCGACTCGGATTTGATCCTGCACAATCGGCAACCATCTTCGCGACGACATTCACCGACTGCGGCGGTTTTTTTCTAACGCTTTGGCTTGCGCAGCTATTTATGAAGTGGAGTACCTAGATGGCCGTGCCAAGAAGTAAAGAACAATTATTGAAAACGGTTCTGGATGCTGGCGTCATTGCGGTGATTCGCGCGCCGTCGGCGGAATTACTTCTTCCGATTGCCGAAGCGCTTTTGGAAGGCGGCATTCCGGCGATTGAAGTGACGATGAGCACGCCCAAGGCAATTCGAGGCATTGAAATGCTGGCGGATAAATTTGGAGATCGCGCCGTGGTCGGAGTGGGCACGGTACTCGATGCCGCCACCTGCCGCGATGCGATTGCCGCCGGTGCCGAGTTCGTATTGTCGCCGCATTTCGACGAAGAGGTCGTCGCCACCACCCGTCGATATGGCAAGATCAGTGTGCCTGGCGCATTCACTCCCACAGAGATTCTTCGCGCATGGACCGCAGGCGCGGATATCGTCAAGATTTTCCCTTCGACCGTGCTTGGGCCTGGATATATTCGAGACCTGCTGGCTCCATTGCCGCAATTAAAGCTGTCACCCACGGGCGGGGTCGATGCGAAAAATGCAGGCGACTGGATTAAAGCCGGGGCCGTTTGTGTCGGCGCGGGTTCATCGCTGATCTCAAAAGAATTACTCGCCAATCGCGACTGGGCGGCTATTACGCTAAAAGCCCGTGCATTTATTGATGCGATTAAAACCGCCCGAAACTGAGTAACGTGGGTTACTCGCTCCTTTTTCATTTCCGCGCTGGAATGTTTTTCATTGATTGAGGCCAAAGTTCCGTTACACTGCATCAACGTTTCAAATCCTATTTTGAGGCATCCGAGTGCTGCGTTGAACCCGAGTCCCATCCATTTAACAATCCGTGTAAACCCGAGGAATTGAGATGCGCAAGCGTCATCCGAAGATCAAACTTTCACGCGTCAGGCTGGAATCCACGGACAATCGTTCTCTTAACGGTTCCAATAAAATGATCTTGCTTGAATCTCTCGAGCAACGACAAATGCTTTCGGGAAAAACCGTAGCAATTGCCATGCATTCGATCATATCGAATGCTGCAGTGATCACAGCCGGGCCAAATGCGCCAAGCAGTCTGACCGCGACCGGCGCGGCAAAAGAAATCGCCCTCCACTGGGTCGACAACGGAGGGAATGAAACGCTCATTAAAATCGAACGTCGATTGAAGTCTCAAGGATCAAACGCATATATCCAGATTGGGTTCGTTGCCGCGTCTGCGACGGCTTACGCAGACACTTCGGCTGCGCCGGCGACGCAATACGCCTACCGAATCCGCTCGACGAATGGACCGTCCGATTCGAACTACTCCAACGAGACCACCGCCGCGATTTCATCGACGGGAGGTACGGGTGGTGGAACGGGAGGCACGGGCGGTACCGGTGGACCCAATGCCCCTTCCGCACTGACGGCAACCCTTGCCATCAGTGAAGTAGACTTGCACTGGGTTGATAACGGCGGTGTCGAATCGCTCTTCAAGATCGAACGCCATTTGCTGTCACAAGGTGCCAACGCTTACATCCAGGTTGGATTTGTCGGGTCTACCGCTACGAGCTATGCCGACAAATCGGTCGCACCGTCAACGCAATACGTTTACCGAATCCGCTCGAGCAATGGTCCGGTCGATTCCCCATATTCAAATGAAGTATCGACGACTCCGGGAACACCGGGTGGTGGCGGCGGTGGGACAGGAGGGACAGGAGGGACAGGAGGTACGCCTTCCGTATTGATCGCGCCTTCCGGGCTGCTTGCAACGGGCACTGCTTCAGGCGTTGGCTTGCAATGGACGCTCAATTCTACTTCTCAAACCGGTCTTAAGATTGAACGCCGATTGCAGTCTCAGGGGCCCAACGCATATATGCAGATTGCTTACGCCGCCGGCACAGCCACAAAATACTCCGATATGAGCGCGGCCATGGGATCGCAGTATGTGTATCGCATCCGAGTGACGGATGGCCCTTCCGATTCGAATTACTCCAACGAAGTAGCCACGACATCCTCGCCGATCACGCAACTGCCGGGCCTGCACATCAGCGCGAATGGCCACTATCTGGTCAATCCTGACGGCAGCGCTTTCACTTGGATTGGCGACACAGGTTGGCGATTATTTAATGTTCCGAGTCGCGTGGATGCAGATTTTTATTTGCAAGACCGGGCCAACAAGGGGTTCACGGTGATTCAGGCCGTTCTGGTAAATGATAGCGCCCCGCAGAATTTCTATGGGCAATCCCCTTTCTTCAACAACGATCCAGGCAAACCCAACCCCGCCTATTTTTCATACGTTGACACGATCGTGAGCGACGCGCAGGCGCTCGGGCTGACATTGGCCATCTCACCGGCGTGGTGCAACAAGGTTGCGGGGCCGGATAATCTCACCTTTACCGTCGCCACCGCCCGCAGCTTCGGCCAGTACCTTGGCAGTCGATACAAGGGAAAAAATATCATCTGGATGCTCGGTGGAGACGCCCGCGTCAACACCTATCAAACCTCTTGGGACGCGATGGCAGACGGCCTTAACGCGGGAAGCGGCGGAGCGAACCTGGTCACCTTCCACCCACGCGGTGGATTCTCTTCTTCCAACGGTTACGCCTTCGATCCACGGGTCCAGTTTAATATGATTCAGTCCGGCCACTCAGCCGACTCGGCAAACTACGATATGGTCGCCGCCGACTACGCCCTTTCCCCCGCCAAACCCACAATCGATGCCGAAGCCAACTATGAGGAAATCCCTAACAATCTCGGCGTGGGGAGTTCGCCCATCACTGCCTACGACATCCGAAAGAAGGCGTATTGGTCGTTATTTGCAGGCGCGTTCGGCGTGACTTACGGAGACATGAACGTCTATCAGTTCTGGACGCCTACCGGCACACCCTCCGATTTCCCCTTCGCACAAATGACCCCCTGGCAACAGGCTCTCGACGCGCCGGGGGCGACGCAAATGCAGTTCGTCAAAAAACTGATTCAGTCCCGACCGATGCTCTCGCGCATCCCGGACCAGTCCATCATTACCTCCGGTGCAGGCACGGGAACGGATCACATCCAAGCCACGCGTGACGCCAACGGCAGCTACGCGCTGATCTATAGTGCCTCGGGGCAAGCCTTTGAAGTGGCCATGAACAAGGTATCCGGCAATGTGCGGGCCACTTGGTATAACCCGAGTGATGGCAGCTATACCCCCATCGACACCTATCCGAATACCGGCACGATGTCGTTCACCCCTCCCACCAGCGGTGCCGAAAACGACTGGGTTCTCGTGTTGGATGACGCCTCCAAAGGATATCCGGTGAACTGAGTTTTGGGTGGCATGGACGTCTCGCCCGTGCTTGCTTGCAGACGAAAAATGCACGGGCCCGACGCCCTTGCCACCTATTTTTCAAAAACCGAATCCAGCTTTTTTGCATTTCGTCCGATAATGGGGATATGTCGCAGACTCATGAACTGGCGGGCGATTTGTTGATCATCGGTGCCGGGGGCCATGGTGCCGTAGTGCTCGACATCATTCAGGCCGCAGGAAACTATCGCCCGATCGGTTTCATAGACGCCGATCCGGCGCAAGCCGGTAAAATGATCGGTGGAGTGCCCGTGCTCGGCCCCATGAATCTCCTTCCAAAACTCAAGCGGAAACCACGCTTTGCCATCGTCGCGATTGGTGACAATCGCGCTCGCGTAAGCTACGCCGCCAAATTACGGCAGGCGGGGTTTGAGTTGGTCAACGCAATCCATCCAACAGCACATGTGTCCCCGAGTGCCATCGTCGGTTGCAACCTGGTCATGGCTGCAGGCACGATCGTCAGCGCCTCGACGCGAATCGGTGATTCCGTTTTGATCAATACCGGGGCGATCATCGATCATGAATGTGAAATCGGAGATGGTGTACACCTCGGACCCGGTTCAAAACTGGCCGGTCGAGTGCGCGTGGCTACCGGAGCCTTTGTGGGTATCGGTGCGTGTGTGATTCAATGCCTGCGAATCGGGGAAGATGCAATCGTGGGAGCCGGTGCGGTGGTGATTTGCGATGTGGCTGATCGTGATACCGTGATTGGCGTCCCCGCCCGCTCAATGCATCGGCCGACCCTGGCCAGATCTGCCTGAGAGACAATACAAATAACCCGGCGTTTACTTCGGTTCTTCGTTGCTGAAGCCCAAAGAACCGGCGTAAACGCCGAGCTTCATGATGTAATTCTGCGTCACTATCAGACTCGATACACGTGCAATTGATACGGCGTGAATGAATCGCTGATCGTCGTGCCATTGGCAAAGACAGAGCGACCCTCGCCCGCCACTTCAACAGCGCCTGTCCCGATGCCAGGAAGATTCAGCGGTTGATTCCAGGCCGACCCATGCGAATCGTTCAGAACAAAGTAGTAGCGATGACCACCAAAATCTCGCCATGTGGCTTCAAGGCCTCCGGGCAGATTCGCATAGTTATTGCTCGAATCGCTGCCGCTATTCAGAACGGCACCGAAGCTGGTGATTAATGCATCGGTCTTGGTCATTTCCGCGACAATCGCCGGTGGAGTCGCATCCGTGACATCGGGATTGAACGCCTGCGGGAAGTAGATCAGGCCTTTGGACCCGTGAATAATCGCATCCCACGATTGGCCGCGGAACTCATCGGGAGTGACCACCCGACCCCCAATTGATGGACCGGATGAATTGTTCTGGAAACTGGTCTCGATATACGAGAACTGTTTCTTACCACCGGTTAACTGGCGGATCTTGTCGACTGCATTGCCGTTGTTGAACGCAATTGTGCTGAAGTACGGATCGTTGCTGTTGTTGACCAGCGTGACCGCCTTATCGATCCACTGCGGATGAGCCCAGGAGGTGACAGGATAAACATCGCTCGTGATCCAGTCAGAGGTGTTGAAGATTCCCTGATAGATGGCATCTTTGTTCGCCGGGAAGGTCGGACGAAGCACATCACCACCCGAGACATTCACCAGCACGGGAACAGCCGGATTGGCCGCTTTCCACTGCGCGTATTCGGCGGCGAGGAACTGATTGGAAATACCGTTGATATCCGGCTCATCCGGATGCGAGTAGGCGAGCAGGTACTTTGCGCCGATATCGGCTTGGATATTTTGGCGCGGGTTGCGAATCTGCCACAAACCAAGGGCATTGGAAGTGTTGATATACTCTTCCATCCAAACCGGATTGTCGTAAAACGCAACGACCGTGTTGATGCCGCGCGCTTTCCAACCCGCCAGCGATTGCACGGGCTGTCGATACACACCGATGTTGAAATATCCTGTCGTATCGACGGGATTCCACGTCGATGAAGCCGCCACCCCGGCCGGAGCCCCTTGGAAGCCAGAGGTGGGAGTCGTCGCGGTGCTTTCACCGCTGTACGCCGAATCACCGACCCAATTGTACGCGCGAACGCGATAGGTGTATTGAGTTCCTGGAGTGACACCACCGGAGTACGCCGTATCTGTAAAGCTCGTGACGCCTGCGCCGACGGTGGCAATGGCTGCGTACGCTCCACCCCACGTTCGGCGTTCAATTTTGAACCCGGCTTCCGCGCCGCCGGAGCGGCTGGTCCAGTTCAGTGCAACTGTGGTCAAAGCATTCGCGGTTGCCACTAAGCCCGAAGGAGCAGTGGGAAGGCCACTGGATGTTACAGGTTGCGTGGGTGGAGTTACCGCTGGCGCTGGCTGACTAGCAGCCGTCCCCGGAGTAATGGCGATACTTTCGGCACTGTACGCTGAATCCCCAACGGAATTGTAAGCGCGTACCCGGTAAGCATAACCGGTACCGCTCGCGACACCGCCAGAGTAAGCGGTATCGGTATAGCTTGTTGTCCGCGCTGAAACCGTGGCGATGCATGCGTAACCACCGCTCCAGGTTTGCCGTTCGATCTTGAATCCGGCTTCAGTGCCACCGGAATTGCTCGTCCAGTTCAAAGCGATCGTCGTCGAAGATGTCGCTGTGGCCAAGAGACCGGACGGCGCAGTGGGGAGGCCGCTTGAAGTGACCGGTGCCGTCACAGGTTGGGGGGTTGGAGTGGAAGGAGCATTTCCAGCCGAAGATCCCGTCGCCGGGGTGCTGGCGGTGCTTTCATTGCTATATCCCGAGTCACCGTTCCAATCATACGCACGAACCCGATAGGTGTATTGGGTGCTGGCGGCGACACCGCCTGAATGGGCCGTATCCGTGTAGCTGGTGACACCTTGTCCGACCGTTGCTATGCAGGAATACGCCCCGCCCCACGTACGGCGTTCCACCTTAAAGCCGGCTTCGCTTCCGACAGAAGTATTGGCCCAGCTCAAAGCGATTGACGACGAACTGGTTGCGAAAGTGGAAAGATTGGAAGGGCTGGAAAGCTGCCCCGTCGAAACCGCGACTGCCGGTGCGGCAACCACCGCGACACGAACTGGTGCAGAATTCAGAAGAATCCCAGTGGCCACGTTGTTGCTCTCAGTTGAGGAGCCTACACCGCTGTCATTGAAGGGTGTTACGCGATACGTGTATTGCGTTTCAGAGTTGACATTGCTGTCCCAAAAGCTGGTCCCATTCGCGCCCACCGTACCCACCTGCGTGTAACCGCCGGCCCAGGCGCGACGCTCGACAACGAATCCCTTTTCGTCCCACGAATTGTCGATCCAAGTCACATTGATGCCCGTCGGGCTCGATGCGGCATTTGCGTTGTAAGCCCCATTCGGAACCGAAAGAAGCGTCCGTCCTTCCAGTGTCTCGATCATTGGAGCGCCATCGCTCTGGCTCATTCGGGTCGCGAGCGAACCGATGGCCTTCCCGAGAATTCGGGCAGAGCGGGCAGTTTTGCCGATGACACTGTTGATGGTCCGATTGAGGGCCATAGCTTCCTTTCGTGCGAGAAATTGAGACAGTCCAATTGCACCGACGCATTCCGTGCTCGGTTGCATCACAACGACCACCAGACCAGAGTCCATTACAAATCAGCGGGACTGGGTATGCGGTATCTCCGAGTTCGTTTCGCAATTGAGCGAACGGAAAAACCAACGGACAGAGAACTGGAATTCGGCAGCGATGGAGTGCAGAGAAACAGTTTCCACCGCGAAGCCAAGACCTGATCAAAGGACCGCTTCGGAGAAGCTTCTAAATTGTTTGAATCACGTCGGACGATCGGGAGGCGTACGACGAAAACTCAGTTGTGGTGAATGCCCACGACGACGGACGATTCCGCCGATCTCTCAAATAAGCCTTTACAGATAAGTGTCCGCTACTTCAAGTTGAAGCGATGGACTCTCAATCCATCAAGGCGGGCGTTGACAGCGCCCAAAGCCTGGGGAATGTGAAACGAATAACCCCGGCATCTTTTTCCAGCCGCCACGCTCGGGAAGGACAGCGGCTGAAGATCTGAGAGGGACAACGACAGTGCCATCTATTTGGCCTGCACCGTCTACGCTGCCCACTATCCTAATCTTCATCGACCCGTCAATGGGCAACTTGAGGATTTCACGAAAAAAATGCCCGGTCAAGATGTGCTATGCCAATAAAAACCCATCTGCAGCTAGCTTGGACAACGATTGCTCTATCACTTTTTCCAAACTTCCACTCAGCCCCGCCTCATACGCGCCCTGCGAATCCTTCGCGGAATCAGGCAATATTCCCTTCGCAATCGCCGCCTTTAAAACGGCTACGAGTGCATTTCGATCTCGTGCACCATTTAAATGTGCGAGTACCAGTCGATCCACTTTGCTGAGGTTCAGGATCAAAATGTGATGCACGTTGGTCACAGTTTTTGATTCGCGGGCCTGAAACCGCGCCAGCGCGCTTGCCTGAGGTTTCTCGCTGGCAGTCTGCACGTATGCCGCCGGATGCTCGTGCAGATCAATCAGCGTGGCGGCATAGCAGGCGTCGGTGGCATTCATCAATGTCACACGTTCGTCGCTCCCGGTCGCGGCGAAATTCTCGCCATACTGAAGGTCCACGCGAATGACCCGGACCATCTCGTCGAAGCTCATCGTCTGCGGCCAGGCTCTGGCCAACGCAACCAGGATCGTCTTCACGAACACATCGTTGATGTTCACGACGACGCCATCGGGGAATTGAAACGGCATGGCCTCGTTCGAACGGATATTCGCTTGTTTGACCGCCGGTAGAATTCGGCAGCGCGCGTGAAGGTGCTCGATCACTCCCGTGTGCGGAACACGAGAAACCGGCTTCTCCGCATGGCACAACAGACTTCGGCGCGCAAAACCACCCTGAACGTAGTCCAGAAATTGTTCGAGTTTCACCCAGTTCTCGGTCAAATCCGGCTGTTCACGCCTCAGATCATCCGCGAGTTTACGACGCGAAGGGTTTGGTCTGACTTCACCCACATACGCCAGCCCGTTCCGCGTCAGTTCTCCTGCAAACTGCGTGAAATAGACCGCCTCTGGACTGGACTCCAGATACTCGTGAATCAGATAGTCATCCGGCACGGTGTTCAGAAACGAAGCCTCTCTGCGAATCTGCGAGGCGTACACGCTTTCGCTGGATGTCTGCGCGTGCCGATCCACAAACCCGATGAATTCCCGAGCCTTGGTGGCAATGGATTTCGAGTCGGTTTCTCCCTGCACATGTCTGGTGATCATGTCGCGGAACATTTCGCGACCATTCCATCCGGGATAGATATTGTAGTTAACATACGCCACTCCATCCGGCGAAAGAAGTCTCGCGATCATCGCTAAAAACTCTTCTCGATCCGCGGGATTTAGTGGGTGGTACACACCATGGGCAATAATGTAATCGAAGGAATTCTCCTCCGCAGGCGAGCCAAGTAAATCTCTGGCTTCAAAGCGGATGTTCTTCAGTCCCGCGCCCGCCGCCGTCTTCTCCGCTCGCGCGATGGCGGATGCGGAGGGGTCGATTCCTAAAAACGTGCTCTCCGGAAGGCCCTGGGCCATGGGCAGCAGATTTCCACCTACGCCACATCCAAGTTCCAGCACGCGGCATTTCGTCACCGTTGCCGGTGACAATCCAGCCAACGCCGCAGTAACCGCCAGAACATCCGGTTGCGTCATCTGCAACGGCCTCGGTTCGCGAGGCGTAAGATCCATCGATTTCAAAACTGACTTTTCTGACATGAAATATCCTTCAAATATGCGGATCGACTGGAAATGAGTCCCGTCCCCTTTTTCAGGCATCAGTCCCCTCCCCCCGGTACTCCGGGGGGAGGGTTAGGGTGAGGGTTGCACGACCTATCAAAAAACGCTCAAATTCAAGCGATTATTAACCGCGAACTATCATCAACCCGCTCAACGACCTGTCGCCGCACCGCGCACGGATCCCCCCGCTTCACTGGCCCCCGTGAGCGGCCCAAGCACCTGCGTGAATTTGAAATTGAACGATGCAAGCGGGCTGTCGGGAATCGTGATGATGTCGTCCTGATTCAGCACATAGTTCTGAGCCAAATCACCCGTTTGTTGAATCTTCACAAAGTCCACGATCGCCACCGCAGGCTTCGCGCCGTTCTTCGCCGGTCTGGTCACAATCACCTGTTGCGGCCAGGCGTTTTCGTTCATCCCAGACTCAGCCAATGCTTTGATTACCGTATCATTGCCCGTATAAGGCTTCTTTCCGCCCGTCGTCGAGCCTCGACCGAAGATCGTATAAAATTTGCTGTTGGCCAACACCTCAACCTTGATGTCCGGATTCGTGTAATACTTCGTGGCGATATCAACCAGCGATTTTTGAATCTGTGCCGGGGTTAGCCCGCTGACTTTAACCTCGCCCAGAAGATTCAAACTGATTTTTCCATCCGCCCGAACCACTTGCTTGGAGCCATCGATCTCTTTGATGTTCGGTGCCTTGATCTGGATTTCGTCCGGCGGGTCCACAATGTATTCATTCAG
>JBBRMF010000150.1:0-12634 GCA_038230975.1 Tepidisphaerales bacterium | reverse complement strand
GACGAGTGGAAGCACGGCGAAGCGGATCGTTCTCGACATGGCTCGTGTGCAGGAAGCCACGACCAGCGCTTTCGCCCGACTCGTGCTGCTCCGAAAAAGCCTGTTAAAAATGGGCCGCGATCTGCGGTTAACCAATCTGCACGATCAGGCGGCGAGTCTTTACGAAATCATTCGGATGCGGGAAGTGCTGCCGACGATTTGAAGGCGTTGTCGTAGGTGGCATGGGCGTCTCGCCCGTGCCTTCTTTTTTGCGGAAAAAACGCGGGCGAGACGCCCACGCCACCTTTTCATTGCTCCTCGGTTCAACTGATGGCTAGAATATAGTCATGCCCCTTGAGCCAGACGACACGATCTGCTTCTGCTTTCACGTTCCGCTTCGAAAGGTCGAGAGCTTTTGTCGTCGGGAGAAACCCAAGGCGGCTTCGCAGATTTCCGAATGCCTTGCCGCGGGGACGGGGTGCGGGTGGTGCATTCCGATGTTGAAGAAGGTTCACACTAAAATTTGCGGCGAATACAAGCCGTGGTGGAAGCAGGAAGACACCGGCGATTATCACTCCACCGAGCGCGACGCATCGCAAGAGACGATCGATGCCGATGCGTACGCCGAAGGTCGGAAAAAATATCTGAGCGAGACGAAGCGGCAACCGCCGACACCGCAACCTCCGATATAATGTATAATGGAAACGAGGCGGATCCTGGATCCGCCTCGTTCCGTCTCACGAACCCTCACCGCTTTCCCCTGAAGCTCAGGCTGTGTGTTGTCAAGTTTTACGTCAATGGGATCGACGGCGTCGCAGCATCATCGCGGAGGTTCCGAAAACCAGCATCACCAACGAGCCGGGTTCCGGGGTTGCGGTGATGGAAAACTGGGCGATCGCGCGGGCGCTGGGCAGGCTCGCCGGGTCAGGGAAAACTTCGGCACCGTACGAATCAATGCCCATCGTCGTAACGGTCAGGTTTTGACCGTCCGGTGAAAAATCCAGCGTGGTGTAGTTGAAAGTATCGGGGGAATAGAAATCGACGGGCGAGATCTGATTCTGCGGTACGAAACCACCGGCCAGATTCGGATCTTTTTCACGGAATACGTTGTGAAGTCCGGGGAAATTTTTGTCGAGGCCCGACGGATCGATGCCGGCGACAGTCTGGGCACCGGCGATGTAGTTCGCCTCGGCGGTGATATGATTGAAATCGTGATCGTTCGGTCGGCTGCCCGCACCGTCGGCCCCCAGCGGTCCGGCGACGATTGTGAAAGCACCGGGGACGCGCTGGGCCGTCGATTGATCGTCCAAATGAGCGGGGTCAAAGTAGGACAACTCGTTTACGCGATTCTGGTGGTCGTCGGTGCTAAGGAAGATGACATTGCTGATTTGGTTGTCGGCGATGAATTTCAAGAGATGATTTCGTTCGGCCCGATAGCCACCGATCCACGACTTGCCACCGTCTTTGAGCGAGCCGGCCGGGAGTGAAGGGGCATCTGCCGGGGCATTGCCGGCCGACGGGCCGCCGGGGGTGGCCAGTGACGATTGACCGCTGGCCAAGGGGATCGGCGCATTCTGGTCGATGGGTGAGGAAACCGCGACGACCTTCCATTTTGTGCCGGAAACTTGAGCGTTCAGCAACGATTGCTCGAGCGACGTCAGCTGGGTCGCGCCAAGCATCGTTCGACCGGCGGCGTTGGCACGCGGACCGGCATCATCCCCGCCGGCGTTCGTGATGCGAATATCGCGGTACGAGCGGTCGTCCACGTTAAAGAAGGCAACATGCTGTCCCCATTGCTGATTGAAATACATCTGTTGGGTGCCATCCGCGCGGGTGTCTGCCGGAGTGCTCAACAGCTTTGATGGCGTGGTGCGAATATCGCGAATGGGTTGGTAATCGGAGTACGCTTGCACCAGGTTCTTGAACGCGTCGGTCTTGTTCATGAACGTGCCGGAAGTGTTCACATCATTGGCACCGCTCGATGCTGAAACGCCTGCCCCTGTTCCCGGGCCGGCGACAGTAGCACCCGGGGCAGCGCCACCGGCTTGATATTGCTTGTTTCCCAGTTCGTGGTTGTCGAGCAACGTGTAATTGCCCTGCGACTGAAACAGCGTGGAGAGCCCGGCAAAACTGCTCGGCGTCGGGCTTGTGATGACGGGGATGAATTGCTCGCGGTATTTTCGCTGGTAGTCGGTCAGGAGCGTGCCCGGTGTTGCGGCGGCGGTAGTCGTGACCACTGCGGCGAGCGATTTGTTGGGGCCGGTGCCACCGGACGCGGTTTCATACATGGTGTCGCCGAGGAAGACAAATGCATCGAGGTGGGTGGTGGCGAAATCCTTGGTCAGACCGTAGGGTCGCCATGAACCGTTTGCGTCTCCCGAGAACGCCAGCCGAACAGGGGCGGCTGCGTTCGCCGCCGGGGCGGTTTTAAACGTTCCGATGGCGCTTGTGGCGTTTCCGGGAGCGTTCGAGACGAAGCGATAATAATACTGTGTGGCGGCGTTCAAACCGGTTAGATCGGTCTTGTAGGTATAATCGTGATTGGCGGCGAAGGCGGCGGTGCCATTGGACGCGCCGGGCAAGACCGGGTTCCAAACGTTTTTGTCTGTCGAGAGTTGAACATCAAACGTTCCGACAACACCCGTATGGGTAGCGGTGCCATCGTCCAGTCGCGTCCAGATGACGGCGGCGTTCGACGTCGCGTCCCCGGCGGCGACACCCGTAAAGCCATCCGCGTGTGCCAACGTAGAAAACGACATTTGCACCGCAGCCATCGCGGCAAGGGTTAGAACCGAAGAGTGCAGCTTGATTCGACGCGTCATGAGATTTCCTTCCTCGAAATGAAATGGATCGCCCAAATACCCACACGGATAGGGCCATAAACTTGAAATTTGAACCTTGTGGCAGCTTATGCGCAGATTGCTATGGGAACGATTAAACCTCGTATTCTTTTGGCTAAGATGCTCTGCGGGTTTGAATCGGCGACATAGCTCCGACGGCACCTGTTTAGCCGCGACGCGCAGCGGAGAGTTCCGGCAGTCGCAAAAGAACGCTCCGCTCCGCGTCGCGGCTAATCAAAAAGAGCACCCCTTTCCGGTCAATAACGTCTCTACCATTTGACACTGACCCCTGTCGCCCGTAAGTTTGACCGACAGTTTGAAGTTGTCCTTAACGCGACCTTCGCGTGGAAAAGAGGTACGGCTTTGGCTGCGGTTGTAGTCATTCCGGCTCGCTTCGGGTCTACCCGATTCCCCGCTAAGATTCTCGCCGCTGAGACCGGCATGCCACTCGTGCAACACGTTGTCGAGCAGGCACGTCAGTGCGCGCGTGTCAGGGATGTGATCGTGGCGACGGATGATGCCCGTATTTCCGCGGCCCTGGCGTCGTTCGGAACGCGTTGTGTCATGACTTCGCTGGCGCATCAGAGCGGTACCGACCGCATCGCGGAAGTGGCTCGCTTGCTGGATGATGACATCATTGTCAATGTTCAGGGCGATGAGCCGGAGATTGAGCCAGGGATCATTGATGATCTGGTGGCTCGCCTGGAAAACAGTGACGACGACATGGCCACCGCCGCCACCCCGTTTCCCCCGGGGGCGGATGTAAATGATCCGAACCTTGTCAAAGTGGTGACGGGGATCGACGGGCATGCGATTTATTTTTCACGCAGCCCGATTCCGTTTCACCGCGATACGGCTTTCAGCAATAGCGCGGCCTATTATTTGCATTTGGGGATCTACGCGTACCGGCGTTCGTTTTTGTTGGAATTTGCCGGTTGGCCACCCACGCCTTGCGAACTGACTGAAAAATTGGAGCAGTTGCGAGCGTTGGAACACGGTCGGTCGATGTATGTATTAAAAGTCCAACGCGCCACGCACGGCATTGATACCGCCGAGCAATATGCGGCATTTGTTCGAAGATATAAAAAAGGAATTGTCAGTTATCCGTAGTCCGTCGTCAGTTGTTTGCAGGTATTCAACAACTCACGATGGACTACGGACCACTGACAGTTAAGTATTATGAGCACTACTGAAGATTTGCTTGCCCGCGTTGGTCAGTCTAAAGAAGAGACTGAATTCTACACCCCCATGCCCGCCGGTTACCGGCACGGGCACCATAAGTACGTCATCGTCGTCGGCACGGTGATGAGCGGGCTCGGCAAGGGAATCTTCTCCTCTTCGATGGCCAAGCTTTTGCAGGATAAAGGCCTGCGCGTGGCACCCATCAAAATGGAGGGGTACTACAACATCGACTCCGGCACTCTCAACCCGTATCGCCATGGTGAAGTCTTCGTGCTCGATGATGGCATTGAAACCGATATGGATCTCGGCACCTACGAGCGTCTGCTTGACCAGGATTTGACGCGCGCCAACTTCACCACGAATGGTCAGATTCACGCCGCCGTTTTGAAGAAGGAGCGCGAAGGCGGGTATCTCGGTCGCGATGTGCAGTTTAATCCGCACGTCACCGGTGAAATTAAAATGCGGCTGCGTGAATTAGCGGTGAAGAGTAAGGCCGATGTGGTGTTCGTCGAAGTTGGTGGCACGGTCGGTGACTACGAAAACACGGCTTACTTAGAAGCCTGTCGACAGTTGGCATTTGAAGAAGGCGAAAGCGCGGTCATTTTCGTGGCGCTCACGTATGTTCTGGAACCGGGGGCGCTGGGCGAGCAGAAATCCAAAGCCGCGCAGCTGGGCATTAAGCGCGTGATGGAAATGGGGATTCAACCTCACATGATCGCCTGTCGAGCTAACAATCCCGTCAACGAAAAAGTCCGCCAGAAAATCTCGATGTACTGCAACGTGCCGATGCGGCGGGTGATGTCGATGCACGATGTCTCCAGCATCTACCTGATCCCCGAATCCCTTCGCGATGCCGGCATCGATCGCGAAGTGCTCACGTTGTTGAACCTGCACGATCGCGTGGACCAGCGAGCGGAAGATCAGGCCCGCCGTAAGTGGGCATGGTTTGTCGATCGGATCGGCAAGGCCCGCAAGGAAATCACGATCGCCGTCACGGGCAAGTATGTGGCATTGCGAGATGCCTATGCCAGCATCATCAAAGCGGTCGAGCATTGCGGCATTCATCATGGCGTTGATGTCAAACTGAAATGGATTGATACCACGCTCATCGGCTCACACAACGTTGAAAACGAACTGAGCGATTGTCACGGAATCATCGTCCCCGGTGGGTTTGGCAGCCGGGGTGTTGAAGGCAAGATCGAATGTATTCGGCACGCGCGCGAAAAGAAGATTCCGTATCTCGGTCTGTGCCTTGGTTTTCAGATGGCGGTGATTGAGTTTGCCAGAAATGTCTGCGGCATCACCGACGCCAACAGCAGTGAATTTGAACCCCAGGGCAAGCACTCCGTCATCGACATTCTCCCCGCGCAAAAGAAAATCGAAGGCCTTGGTGGCAACATGCGCCTCGGTGGTAAAGACATCGCCATCACGCCCGGTACGATGGCCGCCAAACTTTTCAATGATGCCACTCAAATCCGACTTCGCTTCCGCCATCGCTATGAAGTCGATCCTGAAATGGTTCCCACGCTCGAGCAAAAAGGCATGATTTTCAGCGGCAAACACCTGACGCAACCGATCATGCAGATTCTTGAACTACCGCTCGCGATGCATCCGTTCTTCATGGGCACGCAGGCACATCCCGAACTTTCCAGCAGACCGCTGCGCCCGCAACCGATGTTCATGGGATTGGTGCAAGCGTCGATGGATTACGCCCGCGATCACGGTAAAGATCACGGAAAATCTCAAGGCGGCCACCACAAGCACACGGCTGCGGTCTAGCGCAAACGCCCACGGAACTTGTTCCGTGGGAACCTCCACTTCCGAAATTTTTCATGAATTCGCTCGAAGAGCTTCGATCCTTCATGCACGCCAACCTCTGCCGCGAATGGGCCGATTACTTCGGTCTGCCCGATGGCCCCTGGATCGCGCGGGCGGTCAACAACTGGTTTGACGATTCACAGAATTACGATCGCCGTTGGAATTCCATTACCTTGCGCCGGCCCGAAGTCGGCGCGATTCTGGATATGGCCGCCGGTTGCGGAACCTTCATGCTCTACGGTTTGCGGCGCGGGTTCAATGTGATGGGTGTGGAACCTGAAGCGTGGAAGCGAACCTATTACGCCCGCAAGGTTGCGCTCTCTGGCGATCCGGCCGCGTTTGCAAGCCGGATGATCGGATCGGTCGGAGAGACCCTGCCATTTGCCGATTCAACCTTCGATCTGGTCTCGACGTTTCAAACGCTTGAGCATGTCGCGGATGTGTCTGAGTGTCTGCGCGAAATGGTGCGTGTGTTGCGGCCAGGGGGTGTGCTTTATCTGCGCGCGCCCGATTACCGATGCTTTTTCGAGCCGCATTATCGACTGCCGTTTTTGCCGAAAATGCACCGACCCTGGGCTGAGCGATACCTGCGATTTCTCGGTCGACCCACCGCGGGCCTGGCAACGCTGAACTGGACAACAGAACGCGAGATCATCGCCGAACTTCGCCGCCTGCCGGGATCGCTGAACATTGAGCGAAATCGCGAATTCTTCGTTGAGCGCAAACGGCGTGAGATCGACGCGACGCTTCCAAAATTTCTCGGAGCCATGGGCTTGGCTCGCCCACTCAACGGGCTTCATCAGTTCCGCAGGAAAGCAGCCGGCTGGGTCAAAGTCGGCCGACAGGAGCGCGTGATTGATTTGTGGATTACGAAAGAAACGGTCACGCCGAAACAATATGAGCCACCAGCAGGCTCACACCGATCAACACCGCTGCAATAACAATCGCCACGGCAATATTGTGGTTCTCGGCCAACTCCTTCTGCACATCAAGTTTCGGGGTAATCCAATCGAAGGTTTTGTAACCGAGCACCATTAGCAGAATGCCGATCACACCAAACACAATCGCCGACAGCGCATTGGTCCAGAATCGATCCCACAGAATCTCGGCGAGCGGGGCGGTGTAGATCAGGAGTTTCGACATAAAAAGTGTCCTTTCCAAAAGAAGCGGATGCCTACGAAAAAACATGGGGAACGAATCGACTCAGATTTTGCGTGATGGGCGAAGTATCTTCTCGAATCCCGATGCCGCAGGCGAAACCGTTCACCATCCAACTGCCGATGACGGGATAATTGCCGTCAAAATTGGGCAGTGCTTGAATCGCCTGATAGACGAACGGCCCACCATAATCACCGCCGGTTTGGATTTGGGTTTCTCCGTTGACGACCACCATGATATTCGCCCCTTCGCGAGATAGCAGCGGCTTTTTGACGAATGAATTTCCGAACGGCTGAAGCGCCGCCGGGAGGAGATATTTGCTGTCGGGAAACAATTCCCAAAGCACGGCCAGGATCGCCTTGTTGCTCAGGATCATTTTCCAGGGTGGTTCATACCAACGCGTTGGATACCAGATTAAATGTGGCCCGAATGCTTCGCGAATCATCCATTCCCATGGATACAGTTTGAACAAATCGTGAATCGGTTGCTCTTGTAAATCGAGAAATAGTCTGCGGGATTCATTCCAACCGATTTCATCAATCGCCAGATAATCCGTCTGCAACCCTGCTTGCATTGCGGTGTCGCGCAGATAATTCACGTTCATGTAATCTTCGACATTGCCCTTGAGCGACGAAAAATAGACGGTGCCTTTCATGCCCGGTTTTGCGGCCGTCCATACCTCGATGAGTTTTTCATGGATCGAATTAAACTGGTCAAGTTGCGGCCGAGTGTCCTTCATCCACTGCCATTGAATCACCGCCGCTTCAAGCAATGAGGTGGGTGTATCGGCATTGTATTCAAGCAACTTCGGGGCGTTGTGGCCATCGTAAGACAAATCAAATCGCCCGTAGATCGTCAGGTCGTCAGTCTCCCAACTGTTGGCCACCCAATCGGCAAACTTTTCCGGAATACCGAACAGCCCCAGACGCCGCTCATCGATCACATGCTGCACCGCTTCAAGGCACATTCGATCCAACTCATAGGTCGCGCGTTCCAGTTCATCGATCTGAGCCGATGTGAACTGGTAGTACGCGCTTTCATCCCAATAGGGTTGCCCGTCCGCCGTGTGAAAATGAAAGCCCTGCGACTCGACCGTCGCCTGCCAATCTTGACGAGGAATGGATTTGATTCGTTGCAAGGGTCAGCCCCCTCCGCTGTGCGAGGCGCTGTGACCGCTTGAACCAAATCCCCCTCTTGCCGTACCCGAACCATGGCTCGAAGAACTTGAACTGCCGGAGCGGCTGCTGCTGCTGGATGAACTGCGATAATCGCCGTTGGACGAAAACCCGCGCGAATAACGAGAAGGGGATGAAAAGAACCAGCCCCACAAACCGGGGGAGTTTCGCGAGTGATACGTGGAGTATCCGTGTGGCTGGGTGGTCGGCTGTGTCGTGGAGTAGTAGTCGCTCTCAGACAACAAATGCGAAGGTGGTGGCCATTCTTCATCGTTCGGGTCGGTGGTCTTCGCAGTACTTGCAGGATCCCCGCACCCTTGAAGGATCGTGGTTGAAGTGATCAGCACGAGTGCGATCGATTTGCTCGCCCGCTTCATGAGTCCGCCGTGAGAATTTCACTGTGGCACGTGACGACCTGGCTTGAGCAGTTGTACTCGAACCTTGTCGTTGGGCAAGAGCTTGCCGACGTTGATCTGTTGAAGTGGATCGAATGCCGACTTGATTCGCTGAAACTGATCCATCGTGGCGCGATCAAATAAATAGGGCATTAGATGCAGTTTCTCGACGCCCACGCCATGCTCACCCGTCACCGTGCCGCCGATATCGATGCAGTATTTCAGCACTTTCTCGGCGGCCTGCAGCGTGTTTTGCACTTGCGCTTCATCGGCATCATCGTACAGAAAAATCGGATGGATATTTCCATCACCGGCATGAAAGGCACTGGGGATTTGCAATCCATGTTCCTGACCGATCTCCGTGATGCGCTCCAAAACCTCCGCCAATTTGCTGCGCGGCACACACGCATCCTGCGTACAATAGCTATGGCTGATTCTTCCGAGTGCGCCGAACGCGCTTTTCCGCGCCTTCCAAAGTGCCGCGCGGCGGCCGGCGTCACTGGAATGCTCGACCTTTGCGGCATGATGATTTTCGCAAATCGCGATGACGTCAGCCAATTGGCCGTCGAGCAATTCGGCAACTCCATCGAGTTCGATCAGCAGCAGTGCCTGAGCCTCTTTGGAGAACCCAAAATGAAACGCATCTTCCACCGCGCGCACCATGGCTCCATCCATCATCTCCATGGCCGCCGGCAGCATCCCCGCGGCGATGATATCGCTCACGGCATTGCAGGCATCGGATGAAGTGCTGAATGTCGCCACAAGCGTGCGAAAATCGGTCGCCTTCGGAACCAGCCGCACCCAGAGTTTGGTGATGATTCCGAGCGTCCCTTCGCTGCCGCAGATTAATCCGGGAAGATCAAACGGCCCGTCTTCGTAACAGCCGTTCTGCCCACCACATTGAAAGATCGAGCCATCGCTCAATACCATTTCAATGCCGAGCACATGATTGCTGCTGACGAAATCTTTAAGGGTATGAATGCCGCCTGCATTCGTCGCCGCGTTTCCACCGATGGTACTGGCGCGCTGGCTGGAAGGGTCGGGTGCGAAGTGGTACGCCGCGCCACCGGATAGGGCGGCTACCGCTTCCGAAAGCGCCGTGTTCCGCACCCCGGCTTCGACATGCGCCACACGATTTTCGAGATCAATCGCGAGAATGCGATTCATCTTCACGGTCGAGACGACGACACCGTTATCAAATGCCACACATCCCCCGGCCAACCCTGTGCCCGAACCGCGCGGGACGATCTGCACTTGATGCTTGGCTAGCAGCTTCACGACCGCCGCTACCTCCTCTGTCGTAGTCGGAAAAACGACCGCCGCCGGGCGGGCCCGGGCGATCGTGAAACCGTCGAATTCATAGACGAATAGTTCCGCCGGATCGCTTAGGACACGATCACGCGGAAAGATAGAAAGAAGGTCAGTGAATAACTCCATTTAGGCTGGATTCGGGAAAAGAAGTAATCAGCCAGCTATTTTAACCGGTGCGTTCTCCAAGGGAGATGACGGATCTCCGGGCGATTGAGCGAGGTGTGTACGCTCTTCAGACAATCGCTGAAGTTCGCGTACCAGCGATCCCAAATCGCCATTGTGTTCCGCAAGCATCTGTTCACGGACTAGTCGGATTTCTTCAATAATTGGATTTTGCTCGGACATCATCTCAACTCCTTCAATTGTTCTGGTGTACAGATGACCGGCGGATTATACCCTGATTTGCTGCAGATCGCCTCGATTTTTTTTGACACGTTGCATTTGCGAGGTGGCGACAGTTCCATGTTAGGAGATATTCGATCTCGTTCGCTGCGCAGATCGCAAGATGAAGTGCATCGACTCTCGCCTTTTCAGGTAGCCCGTGCTGACGGATCAACGCTTCGGCTAACTCTTTCGCTGTTTCAAGGATGGGCAACGATGGAATTGAATCGATCGCCTTCACCCGTTCTGCGGCCGCGATTGGGTCACCCCTTGAAACTTCCTGCCGGACAAGCTCCGAAACGACTGTAGTGAAACCATGACGTGAGTCGCTCCACCATTGCCGAGTGACTAGCATTTGCCCCATGACGATAATATCGCTGGGAAGACGACTGGTTAGATGCCCGACGATAGTTGTCTCGATGTAAACACTCGGTTTCATGCTCGCGTGATTGTACTGACTCGTCGTGCTAGAAGTAATGTCATATGAACCTGTCGTCTCCTTTTGCGCAATGAAGGTTCTATAGAGAAAGAGATCAATACGTTGTTCAGGTGATCAACTTATTCGATGCCATTGCAATGGGTTACATAACGTCGCCGTCGAATTGTTCTCAGGGTTACAATGAGTTATGGGTTTGCCTACTTCTTCGCGGACATTGATGCGACCTTTATTTAAGCGGATGCTTTTATGATACCACTCAATGAGTATAAGCAGAATTTTCAACCTCTCGACGTTCCTGAAGCGCTCGCCAGCCTTCTTGTCTATTTCAATCAGCGACTTAGCTTCTTCAGCTCCGGCTTCGAACTCACAGTTGATGACAAAGCATTATTTAAGACATGGTCCAATAAGCCTGAGTTTCTTGAATGTATATATCCCATAGGCCAAGCAAATGGATCCGGATCAGCCTATGTGATTTGGCGGCGGAACGGCATGCTACAAGATGCTCCGATTGTGGTGTTCGGCGATGAAGGTGGTGTACATGTTGTCGCGGGGAACGTCGTTGAGTTGCTACGAATCCTGACGCTTGATGCTGAGCCGATGATCTCTCACAAGTCCGTTACTTACTATAAAAGCCAAGACGACAAAGCCAGCGATCGAGCCGCCGAATATGCCGAATGGCTTGCTAAGCAATTCACGCTTCAACCCGTGACAGGGAACGCCGAGGTCGAGAAAATTGTAAAGTACGCTCAGAGTCTCTATGGCAAGGAATTCGGTGCGTGGATGGACAATTTCGTCGCTGTGTAAATTTTCGTAGAAACTCCCCAAAAGGGGGAACTGATTCCGAGGTGTCTGCGGCCAGGAACTACGAAACGTTCTCGCAGTTGCTGTCTCTATTTCTTCATCACGAAAAGATAATTAAACCCCCTCAGATAAAAATTCCCCTCCTCCGCTGCCTTCCGATAGTTCCCCATCTCCAGCGTTTTGTTATGCCGTACGACGGAGATGATATCCACGGGGGTGAGTTTTTGCCGAAGCAGATTGAACAGTTCAAACCCAATCGGATGAAATCCCTGCCCTTTGACGAAGCTGTCGCTCACATACAGAGCCATATGGGAGCCCGGTTTCAGGACGCGGTGTATTTCGGAAATGACTTGCTCCATCGCTTCGTAGTAGGCTCCCTCGGCGGCATCGAGCTTGCCGATATCGCGCGGATCGGGGCCGTAATCCAGGTGCGTTCCGTAGGGTGGGTCGATGAAAACGAAGTCGACTTTGTTAGTGAGTTCCGGAGGGA
This sequence comes from Tepidisphaerales bacterium, assembly GCA_038230975.1. Taxonomy (GTDB): domain Bacteria; phylum Planctomycetota; class Phycisphaerae; order Tepidisphaerales; family Tepidisphaeraceae; genus JANXVV01. Next base: position 665 of record JBBRMF010000150.1, on the reverse strand, counting down.
GCTTGCGGGCGTCGACGCGGAAGATGTCTTTGCGGGCCGGGTGAACATCGTAGCCCAACGACCGGCGGCCAAGATCGCGGGCCACATCAAGCGTTGTACCGCTACCGGCACATGGGTCTATGACGAGATCATTTTTCTCGGTGTAGCGTTGAAGGAGATTCCAGATGATGTAGCTGGGGGTTGCGCCTTTGTACCCGGGCAAACCTTGCTGGGAGTCGCCGTAGTCCTGAGATGGATATTCCCAGAGCGTGGTGGGCTGTATTCGCAAGGAAGGCTTTCGAGGGCGGGCAGACCTTGGCAGGTTTAGCTTTGCATCGCGTGGACGTGGGGGATTCCGCATATTGGAAACATCTTCGAGGAAGAGGGCGGGTTTGAAAAGTCTGAGATGCAAAACTCCAGCGGCCATGTTTCTCGGCAGCGGCTGGAACTGTTCATCTTCATCGCTGGTATCGCAGCGGGATCTGCACATATTGATTTGGATTATTTGACGCGGCATTCCAGGCGTTGGTGATCTCATTCACCTGATAATAATTCACGCTTTGGCTCGTGCCGGTTGCGGTGTTGTAGACGGTTCGATAGCCACCAATCATCTCGATAAAGTCAGAGTTCGCATCATGCCGAGCTTGCCGGCGGGCCTGATCGTTGGCCTGCATTCGGTTGAAGTG
>JBBRMF010000149.1:0-12843 GCA_038230975.1 Tepidisphaerales bacterium | reverse complement strand
CGGGGGGAGGGGACTGATGCACCTTTCCGAAAAAGTCACCGTAATCTTTCGCGACGCTTTTCCACGCGAATCGCGCGCGAATCATTTCAACTCGGGTGGCAATATTCGATGCGGACCTCTTATCTAACCCTGCCTGCAACGCTTCCGCCACCGCATCCATGTCATTTGTATCCACGACAATTCCCTGTCCGCCCAACGTCCAGCGAACGACCTCCCAATCGTGCGCGACCACCGGCAAGCCCGTCGACATCGCCTCAAGATACGCGTTGGCCGACGGTTCGTCCTGACTCATATGCAGGAACACATCCGCCACTCGATAGAGATCCGGCATGCGCGATCGGGGAAACGTGCTGTTGTGAAACCGCTCGCCCATCAATTTCTGGCCAAGAGATTTTACTTCATCGCGAAGTTCACCGTCGCCGGCGATCAGCAAATGCAATCCGGGGACTTTCGCCGCCGCATGAATGCCTTCGATCACCCGCTTGCTTGGAATCAGCGCGCTGACCATCAACGCCACCGGCGCGTCCACAGGTAATCCAAACGCCGTGCGATCGGCAGGGCCCGGATGAAAAACATCCGGATCGACTCCATTGGGAATCAGTGCCGTGCGAAAGCGATCTTTATGCCGCTCGTAATATTGTGGATTCGTGCAAATCAGTCCATCGCATGAAAAATGCTTGAACTCCCAGTTTCCAGCTGAGATCACCCAGTCACCGTTCTGCGTCACGAAGATATGTTTCGGCCCGCCTTTGCTGCGACCGCGCCGCAGAATCCAACTGGCATACGGGTAACCGCAGGTCACGGTGATATCGAATTCGCTCGGTGAGTAACTGCGCCACAGGCCCGGGCTGAAGGTCAATTCCTCATAGACATAGTGCCCGCGCAGGTAGGGGAGTGAGGGCCATTTCTCAAACTTCTCACGCCGAATGCAGCGTGCCCGGCGATAGTCATATGGCTCACCCGGTCGTGTTTCCCCGGAGCCGATGAGCGTGACGGAAAACCCCGGAATCCGGGCGATCTCCCGCGCGACCGATTCAAACGCCACTTCCGCCCCGCGCACCACGCGATGAAGCCCCGGCAGCGCAAAGAGCACCCGCAGGGGTTTCGTCACAGGAAGTTTTTCGGTCTGCAACAGCATTTCAAGGCCGTAAGGGTTTCACAAGCAATCCGAGTGCTTCGGAAACATTTCGATAAGTATCGGTCCGTGTTTTTCCGGTGAGCCGCATTTTCAGTTTCCGAACTCCAAACGCCGCGATGTCCCCCGCGCGCACCGCCCAGCCCGCCAGAATACCGTAGCACTTCTTTTGAACCTGATAGCGCGCCTGCCACATGAAAATATTTTTTTGCTTCTTGCCGACGCGCGTCGGGTCGCTGCTGGATCCACCGATGTGGACGATCGATGCCGCCGGGTCGTAATGCACGCGCCAGCCTTTTTTGTGGAAGCGGAAACAAAACTCAATGTCTTCGCCGTAGAAGAAAAAGCTCTCATCCATTCCGCCCACTTGCTCCAGCGCCTCGCGGCGGAGAAACATATACGCACCCCCAAGCCAATCGCAATCGCGTTTGATCTTGAGTTGGGCTTCGGGCACATCGTAAACGTCCGCCCAACCGAAGGCCTTCGGAAACACCCACGGCAAACCGAAGGCGCACAGAATCTGCCGCAAGGGTGAAGGGAATTTGCGCGTGACGTTTTGCGTCGTGCCATCCGGATTGAGCAGCAGGCAACTCATCATGCCGATCTTCGCATCCGACTGCATCACCTGATGACTCAACCGAAGCGCGCCCGGATTGACGATTGTATCGCTGTTGAGCAACAGCACCCAATTACAGTCTTTATAGTTCGTTTGAAGCGTCGCCAGACCGCGATTGTTTCCCGCTGCGAAACCGATGTTATCCGGCAGCGCCATCAGCTGGCACCAATTTTCCCAATGGTGTGCGGAAATGGCTTCGGCGATCTGCGCGCTGGAGCCATCCCCGGAACCGTTGTCGACGACGAGAACGCGCGTCCCCGGCACTTCGTCCAGCTTATCCACCAACGAGTCGAGGCAATCGACGGTCAATCCGCCGGTTCGGTAATTCAAGATGACGATGAGCAAACCCATGTTTAATTCTTCTGAATTTCTGCGTGACTCGGCGAGCCATTGGAATGAACCGCCCACGACATTCTCAAACCCGAATAAACCCGCGCCGCCTGCAACGCAGCACCCCAGCCTTGGCTTTCATCGTAAGATGATTCCTGAACCAATTGGCAAGCAACATACGCCTGATCCCTGAACTTTCGGAATCCATCTAAGAACGAACCGGAAATCGTCATGTTCACCTGTGACGGATCATCCTGGCCTTCCTTCCAGAGCCGGAAGGTTCCTATCACATTGCCGGGGCCGACCGTGTAATAAATCCGCAGAGGTTTTCGATCGGTCACCATCATAAATGCTTTTGCTATTTTCGCCTGATAGCCGGTCCAACGTTAGGAATCTTCGGTCCACTCCCCCCATGTACTCATGGGGGGAGGGTTAGGGCAAGAGGTCTTTTCGATTCCTTCGACAGACCTCCGCAGTCGAGAAACTCCTCACCCTAACCCTCCCTCGGAGTACCGGGGGGAGGGGATAAAGGCGAATATTTCGACGCGACGTCGGAAGTATTATTCGTTTTCCAAACGGTTTCCAGATTCGGTTGATTCAGGAGTTGTCGCCAGACGCGACGCATGATGCGCGGGGGATGCCGCAACCGCATCGAGAGACTGTCATATCGCATTCCCGTTGAGCCGGAATAACCCACCCACTGGGGTTCCCGCGGCAGCCGGGGAATGATTTTTGCGCCCGGGCTTTTGCGAACAACCTGATACAGGCAATGTTCGGCCGCCACGCCTTTTGCGCCGTTCACTCGTTGGTACATGCCGATCATCTTGTTCATGTAAAATGGCTGGGAGATGACCATCAACCTTGATTCCACCCAACCGTCGGACGGATCTTTGTAGGCCTTCATGTCGGCCACCATGTCCATTCCGGCCGGGATTCGGCTCAGAATGGAAACCAGGTTGCGGACAATCAACCGCCCTGTGAGCTTCACGAGGGAGGTTTCCGGACCGATCAGCTTTGATTGCTGAATCCCCGCGTCCAGCAGGCGGAATTCTCCGTAACCGATTCCATATTCCAACGGATAGTCATTCAAATTCAATCCGAGAAACTCGACCTTCTTCCCGTACTTGTTGTTTTTGGCCGCAAGGTCGTGAAAAGGGGACAGGTCTGCGCCGGTGTTCTCGATCAGGGTGATTCCATCCACGATGGGATTTGCCGTATCGAGCAATGCCGTGACGGCGCGCAGATACTGCTGCAATCGAATCTGGCTGTCGGCGACTTTGACGTACATCCCCTTGGGATTCACGCTCGCGGTAAGAACCATTTGAAACGGCATACGCTTGATCTCTTGTTCGAGGCATCTTGGAAATTAACCATACTCATCCATTTCACTATCGGTTAGGAACCGCCGGTAATGCGGGTTGGCGCGAAGAAATTATCACTTGTTGGCGGCGCTGCGCGGGAGATTGGTTTTTTCCTGACTCGCGCGGGCGTCCTGGCGGAGGTAACATCGGTTGGTTGGATACAGTTAACGCGGCCAAGCCTCCCAGGGCGACCAGGTAGATCGGGTTGATCATCGCATTCATCAGACAGTCGACCGCGTAGGTGATCAGGAATACCCCAAGCGCCGCCGGTGCCGCCATGGCCGGCTGGCCCCAGGTCTTTGCGGGAAATCGGCGGATGAACGCGAGGGTCGGCAGGATCATGGAGCCAAACAACGCCACAAGCCCCACCAACCCTCCGCTGCCCAGTGCAATGACCCACAAGCCATCCGGAATGCTGGTAATGCGGTTGTTGTAATCCTTGACGAGGAACTCTCCGTCCGTCCCAAAACCGAACAGCGGTTTCAGCATGGCACGTTCGACCAGGACATTTTCGTTGCCGAATCGAACTTGCAGCGAGCCTCCGCTGTCAACGCTCAGATAGTCGGTGGCCAATTGAACCGCGTTGTCACCGGTCCATCCCCCGACCGTTCGCGCCAAAATGTAGACCAGCGGTGCCGAGGCCAGGACATAAACCAGCACACCATTACGCACGAACCGGGTGAAGAATAGAACACTCAGGCCGACGATCATCAGAATGATCGCCCCCGTTGACTTGCACCAGATGGCGACGGCCAACAAAAATGCCACGGTGGCACCGGCCGGCAACCCATAGACTTTTCGGTAGGCTTTATTCGTCCAGAGCCATATGCCCATCATGGCGGCACAACACATGAAGGTACTGACCATCAGCCCATGCTGCATGAACATGGTAGGGCGGTAACCTCCCCAACGCATGGACTGAAGATAATCGGAAAATGCCAGTGTGCCGTAGACGCGCAGATGCAACGTCGGACCCATGAACATTTCAAAGATGCACCCCGGAGCGTAGATCAATCCGGCGATGAAGATCCCCTGCGCCATCTGCCAGAGCGATTGAACATTGGTGAGGTACGATCGACCGAGCAGGTAGGGCAATCCCCAGGTCACCACCGCGGCCATGCTGGAGGCGAAGGCGTTGTAGGGCTGCTGGCCGTTGGCCGTCGCCGATACAAACGGTGTGAGGCAAAGAAGGATCATCGGTAGATCAACCAACCGAGGCCGAAATGCAAACAGCGGTTGCGGATCGAACAGCAATGCCGCCGCCAGCAAACCTAAGTTGCTGTAGACATCTTTTCGACCGGGAATCAGCGAAATATCAAATTCCGCCATCGGCAGGAACATGATGGAGGCGCAAATGCCAAAGATCAGCGCCCGTGGCGAGGTCATCTTGCTGAACAAGAACATCGCCACGAGAAACCAGACGAACAGCAGAGCTTGAGCAATCGGCAGCAACATAGTTTTGTCCACACCGCCTGGAACGCCGGTGGCGCGGGCGTCTCGCCCGCGTCTTCAGTTACCAAAAAACACGGGCGAAACGCCCATGCCACCATCTTATCGCATCCATTTCAATGCACGTAGCCCTGCCCAAACGCACGTTGCGGCGGTCACCAACAGCCCGCACGTCAACTCAACCTGCGTAGTCTTCTGAGTATGAAGCAAGGGGATCACCAGTTTCGGAAGCCCGAATCCAATCGCCCCGATCCCCAGCAGCAGCAGCGTATAGGACAGATCCTGCATCCGAATCGAAATCCCGCGCATTGCCAGTGCCGTTTGAATGACGATGTGCCCACCGAGGTTGCCCACCGCGACACCCAGGATAAATCCCTGCACCGGGCCGTTCGGACCAAATCGCGATCCGATGAAATGCCCGAGAAACGCAAAGATCACGGTCGCCACCATATTCACGGCGTTCGTCAATGCCAAAGGTCGGGCATGCGCCAACGCCAGCAGCGCGCGATCGGCCGAAGATTGGAGAATCGTAATCCACAACCCCACGGCCATGAACTGCGCCATCCACCCCGTCTCCTGGAATATCTTGGGATAAAGAGTTGCCACAAACAGCGGTGCGCCAAACGCAAGCCCAATGACCGCCGCGACGCCCAACGGCAGGATCACGCCGCGAGCGCGTAAGAGTTTTCGGGAAAGTTCGTCTCCGCCCAATTCGGCGCTCCGCGCCAATGCCGGGAACAAGCTCACTTGCGACAGTCGCGAGATCAATTCATTGGGCATGCGAACCAGAGTCGTCGCTATCTGATAAAGCCCCAGTAGCGCCACTGTGGCGATCTTGCCGAAGATCAGCCGGTCGACTTCATTCGCAAAAAAAGTCACCGCAGTGCTGACGAAAATCCATCCCCCAAAGTGAAACAACTCACGCACCGCCTTCGGGTCCCAGTCAAACCGATTGCGGAACCCGGGGATGAGGAAATGACTGACGCCCAGCGTAAAAATGTTGGCCACCATCCCACCAATAATGATTGCCCAGACGTTCCTGGTGACCACTGCAATCGAGATCATGACGACGGCGGTGATGAGTTGCGATACTGTGTTGAGAATCGTCATCTTCCCCACCTGCATGTGCCGGTTCAGTTGGAAGAGCGTGGTGGAATAACAGCCGTTGATTACCCCGTTCAGGCCCGTGACCATGATCAAAGGCAGCAGAATTGGTTCGTGATAGTAGTGTGCGACCGGCCATGCGATGGCGCACGCCGCAAGCCAGAGAATCACTCCCCGAATGACACTGAGGGTCCACGCGGTGTTCAAAAAGCGTTCATCATCCCCGCGCGGACTTTGAATGATTGCCGGCCCGAGCCCGATGTCCGAGAACTGCTGAAACATGTTGACAAACATGCCCACCAGCGCGGCCAGGCCGAAGTCATGCGGAACCAGTAACCGGGTCAGAAGCAGGTTGCTGCCGAAACGAATCATCTGGCTGGAACCAAAACCCACCAGCGTCCAGATCGAACTGCGAACCGTCCGTTCCTTGAGACTTAGTTGAGGAGGCAGCGCGTACTCCAGCACCGGTGGATCGACAATTGATTCCACCGCAGACTGCGGGTCCATGAGCCCCGACACATCGGAGGTCACTTCCAAGGCTACCGGTCCTGCTGGATCATTCATAAGATCACGACCATACTCACACCGTGAAAAATCAACGGCTCTTTAGAGCGTACTTCATCCTCATTCCAGATCCGGCTGAGGCATTTCAAAATTCGGTTTGACGCCCGAAGGGTCCATCACCCACCGATAGACTTCCAGAACCTGCCGTGCCTTGTTTTCCCAGGTAAACAAATCCCTCGCCCGACGTTCGGCGGGCCCACGTTTTGTCTCAATCTCACCCGGGTTGTCGGCCAGATGCGTTAATGTTTGTTGAAGACGCGCGACAATCTGCGCTCGCGTTCCCAGTTCAAGCAGATACCCGGTCTTGGGGGTCACCAGTTCCGCCGGGCCACCGTAATTGACGATAATCGGCACAACCCCCAACGCCATCGCCTCCAATACCACCGCTCCACCGAACTCGCGAATACTCGGAAATCCAAACAGATCCGCATCCGCCAGATACTGCTGCACCTGGCGATGATCGATCCAACCCGTCAGTTTGATTCCGTCCGTGATTCCATGCCGTTCAACGATTTGCTTCAATTCCGGCATCTGCGGTCCATCGCCCACCACAGTGACCGCAATGCGTCCTGCTTTGACCAGCGGCGCGGCAGCCTCAATCAGCATGTCCGCGCCTTTGTACGGCACGAGTCGACCTAGAAAGATGACTTGAATCGGCCGTCGATCCCCCGGCTGCCTTGGCAAACGGGTCGACTGCCGGACGAACCGTGCGGGATCAATCGCATTTTCGGGAATGTAAAAGCATCGGTCGTGAAACTCTCGCGGCATCTGCCGGTGAGTGTCGCGCGACGCAACAATAATCGCCGACGCCTTCGAACGCATTGCCCGATAACCCGGCAATAGCTTGTACGCGCCGCGCACATAGCTGAGCCATTCACGCTCTTTTCGGCGCGCGCCATCAAACCCTTTTGGCCATGCCAAGCCACCATTCAGCGGCCCCACCACAAACGGCACACCCACTTCACTGCATTTGCTGGCCAATAAGCTCGGCGTGGTAGGGGACAGCGGAACCATCCGATGGACCACATCAAACTCACCCGCCGCGATCCGCGATCCGTACTGCTGCCAAACGTAATGCTCGAACAGGTAATACAGCGGAACCGAAAGCGCGGCCAATGTCGTCCAACCCGCACCCGTACCGCCGCGTAGAAATGTCGTAAATTTCCAGACGAGTCGAGCCGCCCACTCGGTATCAATGATCGCAAAATCCTGGCCCTCAACCCACCCAGCGTTTTTCAGCTCCGGGCCATTCCGCCAGTGCGTCAACACCAGTGCATCCGCCACTCCGCGAATGGCTTTGCAATGCGAGTAACCCACCAGCGGTACGCTGATCATATTGGGATTGCACCCCTCGGCAATCAACAACACCCGCGGCCGCTTACGGCTTAGCCGTAACGGCAAATCCCGAGCGTTCCATCGCAATAGAGGCAGCGCAGTTTGAATCGTCGCATTCAGCATCAGGCATTCCGTGTGAATCAGGCGACCATCGCCGGGGTTCCGGCGTCGCGGCGCGCAGGTTTGTCGTTAGCCATTCCGAGCGGCATCGCCGGGAGCACACCAAAAATTCTCCGGTACATCTCACCGGCCCAAACACGGCTGTCGAATTTTTGCAGAATCGTCTTGCGACCTGCTTCGCCCAACGTTTGTCGCAACGGAGGATCGTTCAGCAGTTTTTCAATTCCATCCGCCAACGCACTCGGGTCTTTCGGTGGAACCAGCAGACCGTTCTCACCACTGGTGATGATTTCTCCCACACCCCCCGCAGCCGTGCCGATCGTGCCGGCTTCCGTCGCCATCGCTTCCATATAAACGACGCCCATCGGTTCCCCATGGCTGGCCAACACAAACAGATCCGTGTTCCGCATCTCTTCCAGATACTGCTCTTCCGCCAGCGAACCCAGAAACGTCACCACTTCCGTAATCCCCAACTCCGCGGCAAGGCTCTGAAGCGCATTCAGTTCAGGCCCATTGCCCCCAACGCGAAGTCGAATCCGATATCCACGCTTTATCAGCAAGGCCACCGCTTTAAGCAGATCATCCTGACCTTTACTGGCGACAAGTCGACTGACGGTGAGTAGCTTTAATGTCCCATCCGCCGACGGCGTACGCTTGACCGCAATCCACTTGCGAACATCCACCGCCACACGACACATGCCATACGCAGACGGTTCCAATTCCGGATAATCGCGCTGGATCTGGGCGACCATCCAATCCGTACACGCAACGGTGAATTTCGCATCCATGAACTTCTCACGCATCGCGCCACCCCACCATTCAAGATTGGCGTTGACCATTTGTGAGAAGGGCACCCCTGTCAATCGCTTGACCATCATGCAAAGAATGGAACTGTTCGCCGGGGAATGACTGTGAAGATGCTTGATACCACCGCGCCGCACTTCATCCGCCAGCACGCACGCCGGCAGAATCAACGGCAACAAATGCCTTATTGGCTGCTTGTGATCAACCGGCAGCGTAAAAGCCAATTCAATGCAACGCAGAAAACCAATCGGATTCCGAATAAAACAGGAGATTACCACGTAAAGATTGCGCAGAAATCCGGTCGGCCACAGGTACGTCGTTTCCGACATCGCCTGTTCCGCGAAAGCATGACGCGCTTTGTCCCGCTCCGGCGGTCTGCGCGTGGAGAATAGCCGCACGGATGCGCCAAATTCGCGCAGATGCGACACCTCCCGCCAGATCCACAAGTGGGTCTGACCCGGCCAGTCCGGGATGACGTAACCAATTGGATCGCCAACATTCATGTATAGATCGCTCCAAGGCCGCTCGCCGATGAACTTTCAGCATCATCTGCGAAGCCGATTGACAATCAATGCGCCCGATAACTCGGTACCCAACGGATCGCCGTCCCGAAACAGAATTCAGTCAGTAACGACTGTCCTTATCTTCGGTTCAGTCGGCAGACCAAACGAGATAAAACGTACAACATCACGTCAAAATCTTGGGGCCAAACCGGTTTTTACGCGGTATTTGACAGACGTGTCATCTTCAATCATTCAGGCGATCCTTCTTGAATAGCGCAGCCAGAACCCACGATCTCCCCGCACTTTCGCTCAACTAATTTTATCCACTAAATCTTAAGTGTCCAAAGCTTAAACTTTTGCCCCCCGCAAAACGGGAAATGAATTCAAGACGTAACGTCGCCATAAGCTTCGCGTAAATAATGACTTGACGCCGACCCAACCATAAATAAACCTTCCCCTCAGATTTTATTCGTTGGCGATTCCACATGTCTCTGTTACCGTCAAATCACCAACCGACGCTGTTTGAGAATCATCCCATGCTGATCCGAATTGGTTACGATCTTATCTTTAACGTACCTGTCGCCGCGCCGATGACACTTATGTTATCGGTCCGACCCGAACGCCGCACAACGTTAATCAAGCCCGATGATCTCCTCGTCGAACCGCACGCACCCGTCACCTTTTTCACCGATGGATTCGGCAATTCCTGCGGCCGCATCATCGCGCCGTCCGGTAAAGTGCGCTTCACCGCCGACGCCATCGTCACCGACAGCGGTCTGCCCGATCCAGTCGGATATGACGCCATCCAACACCCGGTCCAGGAACTCCCCGTCGAATGCCTCTCGTTCCTGTTGGCCAGCCGCTACTGCGAAGTGGACGTTCTCCAAAACACCGCATGGCAACTGTTCGGCAACACCCCGCTCGGCTGGGGCCGTGTGCAGGCGATTTGCGATTTCGTCCACAACCATATCCAGTTCGGCTACCAGTTCGCCCGCAACACCCGCTCCGCCGCCGAAGGTTATCGCGAGCGCATCGGGGTCTGCCGCGATTTCACCCACTTGGCCGTCACCTTCTGCCGCTGCATGAACATCCCCGCCCGATACGTCACCGGTTACCTCGGCGACATCGGCATTCCCCCCGTTCCCTTCCCCATGGATTTCAGCGCCTGGTTTGAAGTCTATCTCGGAAATCGCTGGTGGACCTTCGACGCCCGCCACAACAAACCCCGCATCGGCCGCGTCCTCATGGCCCACGGCCGCGACGCCGCCGACGTCGCACTCACCACCAGCTTCGGCATCACCAACCTCGAAAAATTCTTCGTCTGGACCGACGAAATCCAAGGCAATTAATCCCGCGCACAATTCCTCCTCCCCCACTGAGCGCCACCCGTATCAGAACAATATCTCCGCGCGCCCCTTCGAGGAGTGCCGCCTATCTTTAGCTCTTCGCTTCAACCCGCCTTTTTGATGAGCCATTTCAGTACCTTGGCGACCTGTGATCCCGGATCTCCGGCCGTAATTCGGACGTCCGGAATCGTCCGCAAAAACCAGGGGATTTCCTCCGTCGGCTTAAGGACAACCGGCAATACCCGCCCGCGAAAGTGCTTGGACCCCAGTGCAAATCCAATCTCGTGCAGTACATTCGGTGACTTGACGGAATCCGGCGATAGCAGAACCACCATCGCCCGGGCCTGCTCCAGCCCATGCGAAATTGCCTCCGCCCAATTCTCACCCAGCCGCACGTCCGCGATGGGGTCAAAGACGTCATAACCGTCATCGCGCAAGCGACGCCTGATCTGTGCCGCCACCTTCTCGTCCGCCGCCGAATAGCTTAGGTATACGTTCGAAGTTGCGGTTCGTGTGGCCATGGGAAATCATTCTATTCTCATCGAGCTATCATTTAAAGCCCGATGAGCGCACCGATATGCCAACCGCCTCACTCTGCCAACGTGATAACGTATTCTTTTCCCTTCGGTACACCGAAACGTTTGTTAGCCGCCAAAACCCCCTCAATTTGAATCGCCTCAATCATGACCTTACAGGAAAGCGTCATCAATGAAATCATGATCCAATTGAACGTGCGCTGACCGGTTTGAGAGAGATCAATGACCACTGATGCCCGATCATCGTGCAAAACGAATTACTCATTTTTGATCTTTGCCATACCCTCATTCGCGATCGCATTTTCGCGGACTTCCGTCAGTATCTTTCGCAGTTCGTCGACGACCGTATTTCGCGTCTGAGAGTTGAGTCGACGCACGAACTTAATTACGATTTCGAATTCATCAACGGGCGGAAATGGCAAACGGTAACTCGGATGCTGTGGGACCACAAAGATCCAATAAGTATCATCCAATTGACGTACATTTGCATGCCAGAACTGGACCGTGTACCACGCTGGAATGGCGTCCAAAAAGCCAGGGTAGTTCATTGCTCCAAAGTACGAATGATGAGGGAGCACATGCAGATTCTCCCAATAGGCATCTACCGCATCCTGAATCCTCTTTTGCACCGTCGCGACCACCGCTCCCTGGAACTCAAGGCTGCCGTCCGGATACCTGAACGCAATGGGAATTACATCGACTGCATCAAGTCCGAAATGATATTGTATACACAACTCCAGTAGCGACGGCATGACGATCAGCGATTGCGGATATTCTTCAGGGAAGAGGTCCATTTTAACACACGGAGTCCGAAAACGAGTCCGAAAACGGGTCGTAAGTTGTATTCAGTCTTTGCGCCCCCGTTTCAACCTCTTTTGAATTCACGCGAAAAACTGTTTCACATCATAGTTCGCGATCGTGTTTGCAAGACTCTCCGGAGAAACGCCGTGACGATTTTTCAAACTCCGATCCGCTTTCCACGCCAGAAGAAGTTCTATTATTTTGCCTCGACCGTTCGAATTAAAAACGGCGTCGAAAAGCGGAGAATTTCCATGGGCGTCCTGTGCATCCACGGCAGCACCGTTTTGAAGTAGCAGTTCAGCAGCTTCGATCTGATATTCCGCCGCCGCAAAATGGAGCGCGCTTTTCAATCGCTTGTCCTGCACATTCACATCCGCCCGATGCCGAATCAACTCCTCGACGATATCGCATTCGCCATCTCGAACCGCATAGAACAGTGGTGTGCGTCCCTCGCGATCAAGCGAATTGACATCATCACCTGCAATGATGGCATCAATGACTTCCGACAAACTTCGTCTCATAACGGCCCTATGGATCGCGCTTATTTCAGGGTGACGCATTTTAATAATTCCTCCGTTCAACGATTGAGAAAAGGGGCCGCTACTGATAATTGCACATTAACTACTTTGACACACGTACATTCTCTGCGAATCGCTATCCAAAACTCAACACAATCCGGCTTGAAAACTGCTTTCTGCTACTTACGCAAATCACCCCCGACTTCCAACCACGCAACTGGGACAATTCAGCCAAAACGCCTCAAAAACGCTGGATTTACGGCTTTTCGCACCACCCCAAAACTGTTTCATTTTGTTTCATTTTGTTTCATTTTGTTTCAT
>JBBRMF010000148.1:0-12870 GCA_038230975.1 Tepidisphaerales bacterium | reverse complement strand
TCGTTGTCGCGGAAGGCAACGACGCGCCTGGCCTTGCGTACATCACACCCTACGCCGCCACCAGCATCGCGGAACATTTCATGGAATCCGGTCGTGACGTGCTGATCGTTTACGACGATCTCACACAGCACGCCCGCGCTTATCGCGAACTTTCGCTCCTCCTCCGCCGACCGCCCGGTCGCGAAGCCTTTCCCGGCGACATCTTCTACATCCACTCTCGCCTGCTCGAACGCGCCACCCATCTGCGCAAGGAGCTCGGTGGCGGATCGCTTACCGCTCTGCCGATCATCGAGACCGAAGCGCAGGACATTTCCGCATACATACCGACTAACCTGATCTCCATCACGGATGGGCAGATATACCTGTCGCCATCACTGTTCGAACTCGGCGTGCTGCCGGCGGTCGATGTCGGCAAATCAGTTTCCCGCGTCGGCGGCAAGGCGCAGCGCGCGGCGTATCGCGCGGTGGCGGGCGATCTCAAACTCGCTTACGCGCAGTTTGAAGAACTTGAGACATTCGCGCGATTCGGTGCGCGCCTGGATGAAAATACTCGCAAGAGCATCGACCATGGTCGACGCATTCGCGCTTGCCTGAAGCAGCCGCAATTCGCTCCGGTCTCCGTGCCCGCGCAGATCACTGTTCTCCTCGCGCTCACGGCCAAACTTTTCGACCCCGTTCCGCTTGAAAAGATGACCGATGCCGAGCACGCGGTGGAGGCTGCCGCGGCGAGTATTCCAGCGGAGATCTCCGGGCGATTCCAGACGGCCGACAAGTTGAGCGACGATGACCGCAACGCGATCCTCGAGATTGCCCGCAAAGCGCTCGCCGGCTTCCAACCCAAGCCAAAGCCGGAGCCAAAGCCGGAGCCTAAGCCCCAAGCCAAACCTGAAGCGAAGTCTAAAACCGAATCCAAGCCCGAGACCAAAGCAGAGGTCAAACCGAAGGCTGAGGCGGCGGCAAAGGAGAAGGCATGAGCGACACGATCGTGAGTCTTCGCCGAAAGATCGGCAGTGCCGGCGATCTTCAATCCGTCGTTCGCACGATGAAAGCCGTGGCGGCATCGAGCATCGCGCAGTATGAAAAATCCGTGCAGGCCCTGGGTGACTACTATCGAACCGTGGAACTGGGACTGGGGGCATGCTTTCGTGAGAACAAGCCGGCGACTGCGGAGCCGGAGCACGGGGGAAAATCCGACGCCAGCGCCATCGGCGCGATCGTGTTCGGTTCCGATCAGGGACTGGTGGGGCAGTTCAACGAAGTGGTGGCTGATGACGCGATTAAAACGCTCGCCGCTCTGCCCGGCAAACCCGAAGTCTGGGCCATCGGTGAACGCGTTCGCGCCCGCCTGGTCGATGCGGGCCTGTCGGTGGCAGGGCTCTTCACCGTGCCGAATTCCGTCCAGGCCATCGCGCCGCTGGTCGGACAAATTCAAATCCAAAGTGAATCCCGTCGAGCCAAGGGCGAATATGCGCGTCTGTTCGTCTTCCACAATCGCCCGCTGTCCGGGGCGCTCTATGAACCCGTCAGCCAACGGCTGTTGCCGCTCGATGCGCCATGGCAACAGGGCCTGGCCCAAGTCCCCTGGCCGACCAAGACCTTGCCCCAGGTTCTCGGCAGCGGCAAGGCAACGCTGGGCGCGCTCGTCCGCGAATACCTGTTCATCTCGCTCTTTCGGGCGAGCGCCGAATCTCTGGCGAGCGAAAACGCCAGCCGTCTTGCCGCGATGCAACGCGCCGACAAAAACATCAATGAACTACTGGAGACGCTCAACGGAACATTCCACCGCGTTCGCCAAAGCGGCATCGACGAGGAACTGTTCGACGTCGTCTCCGGTTTTGAGGCGCTGAACGGGAAGCGGGGAGCCCATGCCTAGCTCGAACCGCGCAATCGGAGACTTGAATGATCTGCCTGAAAATCCGCATCCCGCCGGTAATACGGCCCTTTCCAGCGGTATTATCCGCCCCCTTGCCGAAGCGACGCTCCCTGCGCGCAAATTTGCCGTCCTGCGCGCAAATTTACCGTCCCGCGCGCAAATCTTCCGCGCTGCGCACTATGGCGCGGCCCCGCGCACTATTTTACCGCGCTGCGCGCAGGGGTTCGGTCCTGCGCGCAAGAGAAACCTCCTGCGCGCAATTTCGTCGTCCCGCGCACAAGAATAAATCCCTGCGCATCATTTCGCGGCGCTGCGCGCAGTGTTTTTTTCCCGCGCACAGGGAATCGCCCCTGCGCGCCAATCGGCGACACTCTCTCGAATAGGAACAACACCCCATGAACACACAACAGCTTATCGACACCGCCAAGGCGATGGTCGCCGGCGACAAGGGTCTGCTGGCGATGGATGAAAGTAATCCCACCTGCAACAAGCGCTTCGCGGCGCAGGGCATTCCGCAGACCGTGGAGGCTCGGCGGGCGTATCGCGAAATGATCGTGACGACGCCCGGCCTCGGTGAATGCATTAGCGGGGCGATCCTCTATGACGAGACGATCCGCCAGCAGAAGAAGGATGGCACTCCGTTCGTCAAAGCGATCAAAGACGCGGGAATTGTTCCCGGTATCAAAGTCGACACTGGCGCTAAAGAGATGGCGGGTCATGCCGGCGAAAAAGTGACAGAAGGGCTGGACGGATTGCGCGATCGGCTCGCTGAATACGCTCAAATGGACGCACGGTTTGCCAAGTGGCGCGCGGTGATCACCATCGCTGACGGCATTCCCAGCCGCGGTTGCATCGAGGCCAATGCGCATACGTTGGCTCGTTATGCCGCTTTGTGTCAGGAAGCGGGTTTGGTGCCGATCGTCGAGCCGGAAGTGCTCATGGATGGCGACCATACTCTGGAGCGGTGCTTTGAAATAACAGAGCAAGTCCTGCGAACAGTCTTCAAACAGATAAATATCCAAGGGGTGATGCTGGAGGGAATGATCTTAAAGCCCAACATGGTGCTTCCGGGATTGGCCTGCCCCAAGCAAGAGTCAGCCGACGTCGTCGCCGACGCCACATTGCGGTGCCTCCTGCGAGCGGTGCCCGCCGCTGTTCCGGGAATTGCATTCCTTTCCGGCGGCCAATCCGCTGAATTGGCTTCGGCACGGTTAAATGCCATGAACGTTCGCTTTAAGTCGCAAATGCCTTGGGCGCTCGCGTTTTCGTTTGCCCGCGCCATCCAGCAACCGGCCCTTGAGATTTGGCAAGGCCGTGAATTGAACGTACCAGCCGCACAGCAAGCTCTTTGCCATCGCGCCAAATGCAACAGCGCGGCCCGCCGCGGTGAATATACTTCCGAGATGGACAATGCGGGGAAACTGAAGGTGCAAAGGTGAAAATCAGTTCGAAAGATTTCCGCGTGAAGCCGGGAGATAAAGTCAAACTCGGAAATTGGCCCACGATCGTTGAGCCGTTTTGCAAATCGAAGAAGCGGTATCAGAAGATGTTGGTCGAGCACGTCTAGGAGTTGGCGTTATTGCAACGCATGCACTACGCATCTAACCGCTACGCCTTGCTCCTGATTTTTCAGGCGATGGACGCTGCCGGCAAGGACGGCGCCATCCGGCACGTCATGTCTGGGGTCAATCCGCAAAGCTGTGAAGTATTCAGCTTCAAACAGCCCAGCGTCGAAGAGTTGGAACACGATTTTCTTTGGCGGACGACACGCGACCTGCCGGAACGCGGGCGGATCGGCATCTTTAATCGTTCCTATTACGAAGAGGTGCTCATCGTTCGCGTCCATCCCGAAATGCTGCACAGCTCGGGTCTCCCCCCGGAGTTGGTTGGCAAGTCCATCTGGAAAGGACGATATCGTTCAGTCGTGGAGTTGGAATCGCATCTCTATCGCAATCGTACGCGGATCATCAAGTTTTTCCTCCACTTGTCGAAAGAGGAGCAACGAAAGCGATTCATCGATAGGATTGATGACCCAGACAAGAACTGGAAATTCAGCCTCTCAGACGCTCACGAGAGGAAATACTGGAAGCAATACATGTCGGCCTACGAGGAGTGCCTGTGTGCGACAAGCACTCACCACGCTCCTTGGTATATCGTTCCGGCCGATGACAAAGACAATGCACGGCTGATCGTTTCGCAGATTGTCCTTGACGCTCTCGGTGAGTTGAAAATGACCTATCCAAAGACCACGGTGAAACGCCAGCGGGAATTGAAATCGATCCGAAAGCTGCTGTTGAATGTCTCGAAGGAGCAGTAAAAGAGATGTCGATCCAACATCACGTGATTCCCGTCTGACCCACCCAATCTTGTATCACCGCGCCGAACCATTCCCGAACTAAACCGTTGAAAACCATGAAATTCATGGTACAGTCCCTTGATCGTAAGGCTCTCTACTGTAAGGGTTTTGATGTGAAGGCAGGGACTCCGAAGCCGAAGGTTGTAGGTTCGAGCCCCACCGGGAACACTTGGAAGACACACGGGTTACGTCGATCGCTCCGATCCCGCCCAGGCCCGTGTCAGCAACTCGGTCAGCAACTGTAGTGAGAAATCTGCTCCGAATCGGCCTTCGCCGTGCGGAACAGGGTACACCTCTTTCAGCTTCACCCCATGCGCTGAGAGGTTGTTATGCCGTTGTTTCGCAAACCGTGTTTTCGTCCGTCTCGTGGTCTCTGGTATGTCGAGATCACGCGCGGGAAGCAAATCGTAACACTTCAATCGCTTGCAACGAATTCCGCATGTACGGCGCGTGTTAGGTAGCGCTCGGGATCGGGATCATGTACACCCTGATCCTTGGCCCACGAAACATACCACTCTGACTTCGCCACCCTGCTGGCCGCGCTGCTTCGTGGCGAGTTGGCCCAGGCTCAAGTGGATCAAATGTCATCCCTGGGGGCCGAGACCCTGTTACCCTGGTACGAGCAGGTGCCGCCACGCAGGCGATTTTGATGAGCATCTACCGCACGCGGTGAAGCTTCGCGGTTTAGACGCCACCGCCACGATTGCCCAGGCGCTGCGCACCTGCCTGATAACCGGTTTGCTACCACCGTTACCGGTTGGAACTGTTGCAAACGGGTGAAGTGTTACCAGAAATCATTACGTTCGCTTCACGGGCATTGAGTTGACGCAAGCCTCATTGTGATTTGAAAAACCACCCCTGCCAGCCAAAGAGCTCCGGGTGCAGCATTCGCAGTTTTGAAAGCGAAAGATCCAGCGCGAGCAGATTCGAAGCGCCCGTGGAATCGATAAACCCTTTGCCCATTTTAAAAATTCTCGCGGCAATTTTCTTAAATGCGAGGGATTGGGAGGCATTAAAATTGAACTGTGACGCAGGTCTGACTTTAATAAGCACCGACAGCTTTCCTCATTTCGCGGAATTATTTGAAAATATGTTTTTGGCCGAACGATCTCGCGCACGCTTTGCGCATCCCCTGCACTGCTGTTTTTATTGGCACCTGGTGATTTTAGCCGGTTTTGCGCAAAAACTGCGGCGCGGGCTGTTCAAGTTTGCGCGTTAGTTCGTCCGAAAGTGAATTTCGACAACTTGCATCAGGTGGATACGGATATCCGCCTGCCCGCCTTGGCTGGTTCCGAGGCGAAGCTCGAATCGTATCACGGAGGATACATGAGTCGGATCAATACCAACATCGCCGCGCTTCAGGCCGTCCACAATCTTGCCACCAATCAAAATGAGCTGGCGCTGCGCCTCAACCGACTCTCGAGCGGTTTGAAGATCACCCGGGGTGCCGATGCGCCAGCCGGTTTGATTGCCAGTGAGAATCTCCGCAGCGAGATCAGTGGGATCAGGCAGGCGATCGATAACGCCAGCCGCGCCGGTAACGTGGTCAACACCGCCGAAGGCGCGCTTAGCGAAGTCAACTCGCTATTGTTGGAAGTGCAGTCCCTGACCAATCAGGCGGCGAACAGCGGTGCGTTGAGTCCGGAAGAGATTCAGGCCAACCAGTTGCAGGTGGACGCGGTCCTCAACAGCGTCAATCGCATCGCCAACACGACTCAGTTCAACGGCGTGAAGCTGCTTAATGGCGGTCTTGATTACACGACGAGCGGGATCGCCGCGTCGGCGATCAACAACGCGCAGATCAACTCTGCGACGTATCCTGACAATGGAACGACGCAGATCACCGTTCAGGTGACCGCGAGTGCCAAGTTCGGTGAACTGGATTTTATAGGCGGCTCGATCGGCGGGGCACCGACCACGATTGAAATCGCCGGCAATCTCGGCACTCAGCAACTATCTTTTGCCAACGGCACGGCTAACAGCGCGGTTTCATTCGCGATCAATCAGCTCAAGGCATCGACCGGTGTCAGCGCGACCGGATCGGCCACTGGAGTGCGGCTCGTTTCGACAGGGTTTGGATCCGACCAGTTTGTCAGTGTGAAGACCATTGCCGGGGCGTTTACCAACGGTAAAGCGAAGGGTGGCGATGCCGTTGTCAACATCAACGGGCAACGAGCGGACACAAGAGGCTTGCGAGCCCAGGTCCGCAGCAGCAATCTGGATATCACGCTGGATCTCTCGCAAGCCTTCGGGCAGCAGACAGCCACGACGAAGAATTTCTTCATCACCGGGGGTGGAGCCAAGTTCCAGGTCGGGTCGGAAGTGAATACATTGGGCCAGGTTTCGTTGGGAGTCAGCGGAGTGGCAACCTCCAAGCTCGGTGATTTGAAAAACGGGTTTCTTTCGAGTTTGGGCAGTGGTGGGCTCAACGCGCTCACCGGCGGAAACACGATCGCCGCTCAGACCATTCTCACCGAGGCGATCAAACAGGTTGCCGAACTTCGCGGAAGACTGGGTGCGTTCCAGAAGGATATTCTCAGCACGAACGTCAGCAGCTTGAATGTTGCCCTGGAGAATGTCACCGCCAGCGAAAGCTCGATTCGCGATGCGGATTTCGCCGCCGAAACCTCCGCGCTGACGCGAGCCCAGGTTCTGGTACAGGCAAACACCTCCGTGCTGGCCCAGGCGAACGCGTCGCCACAGAGCGTTTTGTCACTGCTCAAGTAACCACCGCGACAGTGGTGTAACCCGGAAAAGGCGGCTCGGAAACGGGCTGCCCTTTCTTCGTTGAGGAAGTTGGCGGTGAAAGTTGAATACTATTCCATTGTCAAAGCAGGGATTTAGGGTGCCACGGGTCTCGGTACTCCGAGACCCGTGGCACCCGATCCGACGTTACCCTAATTTCCAGGTATGACAGTGCATTAGGCCAACAGATCATGAACCACATGGCCGGCGATGTCGGTGAGCCGAAAATTTCGGCCCTGAAAGCGGTGGGTGAATTTCAAGTGGTCGAAGCCGAGCAGATGCAAAATCGTGGCGTGCAAGTCATGAACATGAACGGGGGAATCGGTAATTTTATAGCCAAAATCATCGGATTGGCCGTAGGTGAGGCCGGGCTTTGCGCCTCCACCGTCGAGCCAGACGGTGAAGCAATTGGGATGATGATCGCGGCCATCCGTGCCGCCCTGTGCGGTGGGTGTGCGACCAAATTCACCGCCCCAGATCACGAGCGTGTCATCGAGCATGCCGCGCTGTTTCAGATCCTGAATGAGCGCGGCACAGGGTTTATCTGTTTTTTCGCATTCTGATTTGAGGCCTGCCGTGAGATTCGTGTGGTGATCCCACGCTTCGTGAAAAATCTGGATGAACCGAACTCCGCGCTCGGCCAGGCGTCTGGCCAGCAGGCAACTGCTCGCGAAAGAAGTCTTGCCCGGTTCCGCGCCGTACAGATCTAATATGTGCCGAGGCTCCGTGGACAAATCCATCAGCTCCGGCGCGCTGGTCTGCATGCGAAACGCCAACTCATAAGAATTGATGCGCGTGGCGATTTCCGGGTCACCCATTTCGGTGAGTTTCATTGCATTCAAACGGGCTAACGTATCGAGTGAATCCCGTTGCGTGCGCATGTCGATGCCAGCCGGATTGGAAAGGTACAGCACCGGGTCGCCGACATTGCGGAACAAGACGCCCTGGTGAACCGAAGGCAGGAATCCATTTCCCCAGGTGGCTGCGCCACCGCTGACGTTTTTGGTGCCCGTGGAAAAAACGACATATGCCGGCAGGTCGGCGGATTCACTGCCCAGGCCATACGTGGTCCACGCCCCAAGGCTCGGCCGGCCGGGCAGGGGAATGCCGGTGTTCATCTGGATCTGGCCGGGGGCATGGTTGCTGGCATCGGTGTGCATCGAGCGAATGAGGGTCAAATCATCCGCCATTTTTCCGAGGTGAGGAAGTAGCGCGGAAAGTTCCGCGCCGGATTGGCCGTGCCTGGAAAATTTGTACTTGGGCCCCAGCAGCAGGCTGTCGGGATCATTGGCCGTCGTGGGGTGGCCATCGAGTATGGAAGGCGGTAGAGGTTTGCCTTGCCATCGGGCGAGCTGCGGTTTGGGGTCGTACAATTCCAATTGGCTGGGGGCACCGCCCATATAGAGGTAGATGACTCGTTTGGCTTTGGCCATCAAGGGTGGAATTTTGGGAGCCAGCGGATTGGGGACTGCGGCAACGGCGGTGCTTTGCCCCAGAAGCTCGGACAATGCCATTGCACCAATTCCAATGCCACACTGATTTAGAAAGCGGCGGCGGGATAACGATTCAAACAACGCCATATCGGAATTTGTACAACGACATGGGCCGTCTGTCATGGACTGGCGTACTGTGATACTTCGGATAGAACGATGACTTGCTGCCAACGTAGCGCGGGGTATCCTATGGGGGATGAAGCCATGGCACTTCCGCAACGCACGAAGTTTGATCTATGCGAGTGCAGGCCTTGCGGCAGTGGGAGTGGCTGGGTCTGCAAAATGGGGTGAGCCTGACTTCGGGCAGGCGCTTGTTGCGGCCCGACAATTATATGGATTGTGGGCAATGGGATTTCTGCTGGCGTCTCTACTGCTCGGGCCGCTGACGGCCGTATTACCGTGGATTCCATTTAAGTCATCCTGGATGTACGGTCGGCGTGCAATCGGCGTTTCGACGCTGGCTTTTGCGCTACTGCATGTGACGGCATACGTGTGGTCGGTGCTTCGGCGAAACTGGCGGGAGTTCTATACCACAGGATGGTTTTGGGTGGTCGGCCTGATTCTTGGTGTGGTTGTCCTTATAGACATGATCGCCCTTGGATTCACCAGCCGCGATGTGGCGGTGAAGAAGATGGGCGGGCGGAAATGGAAGAAACTGCATCAGACGATTTACGGTGCCCTCCTGCTGGCGATGGTGCATTCGCTGTTCGTGGGAGCAGACTTTGGATGGCATCGCGGGCCGGATGTGAAGGGTGAGGCAGATTTTGGTTCGTTGGTCGCGTTCGCGTCTCTCTCCGCAGCGTGGCTCGCATTGGCTTTGCTCCGGCGCAGGAATTCTAAGTGGACACCGAAATATTTTTTGCCGAAGTTAGCTCCCTGGACGCACTCGTGATATTTCCCCGAACGTTCGATAAAGTATCGGCGATGTCCAACAGCGAATCCACGTTGAATCCTTCCACGAAGCGTTCGAAGCAGACGGTACTCGTGACGGGTGCCGCAGGGTTTATCGGATCACACGCCGCCGAGGCGCTGCTCGATCGTGGCTATGAAGTGGTTGGTGTGGATAATTTCTCCGATTTCTACGACCGCTCCTGGAAAGAAGCGAACTTGAAATGTGTGGGTCGCGGGTTAGAACTCGAAGAACTCGACATCGCCGATGGCCCGCGTATCAACGCTTTGATCGCCAAGCTGAAACCCACCGCCATTCTACATTTGGCTGCAATGGCGGGTGTGCGGCCTTCCATTGAACGACCTGCGCATTACTGCCGTGTCAATATCGAAGGCACGACCAATCTGCTTCAGGCCGCCGTCGAAAACAAGGTCGGCAAATTCCTCTTCGCCTCCAGCAGCAGCGTGTACGGCAATGCTTCGCGCGTGCCATTCAGCGAGCTGGACCCGGTGGATGAGCCCATCAGCCCGTATGCAGCCACCAAGCGCGCTGGTGAATTGCTTAGCCATACGTTTTGGCATCTCTATAAGCTGCCTATCTTTTGCCTTCGCTTCTTCACTGTCTTCGGTCCACGGCAGCGCCCGGACCTCGCGATCCACAAATTCACCCGGCTCATCACCGACGGTAAACCCATCCCTGTATTCGGTGACGGCTCGACCAGCCGCGATTACACATTCGTCGCCGACATTGTCGCGGGAATTATGTCTGCGTTCGATCACTGTGACCGCTACCGAATCTACAATCTCGGTGGGAACGATCCGGTGACGCTGAAATCATTGATCGAAGGAATCGAAATGGCGATCGGGAAGAAGGCCATCATCAATCGTCAGCCAACCCAGCCCGGTGATGTGGAGCGAACGTATGCGGATTTGACGAGATCAAAAGCAGAGTTGGGATATCAACCGAGCACTTCAATGGCTGAAGGGCTGCAAAAATTCGCGGAGTGGTTTCGGGATTACGCTCACCTGTACCCGGCCCCCGTGGAAAAACCTGCGATTGCTGTATGAATTGTTGGAAACGACGGCAGAGAAAATTCAGGTGACCGGAATCACCTGAGTTACTTCCGGCACGCGTTCCCGCAGATTTCTCTGGATTCCATCTTGCAGGGTCATCGTGCTGCTGGGGCAGCCATGGCAAGCCCCGTGGAATCGAATCTTCACGACGCCTTCGCTGGAAACATCGACCAGTTCGATATCCCCGCCATCCGCCTGCACCGCAGGACGGATCAGGTTGATCACATCTAGCACCCGCTCGCGCACGCTGGTGGTCGCAGGCAGGGCGGTGTCGGTTCCGGAAGTCATGTCGAAATTATAGAGTTGTTATGTGGCAATGACAACCGAGTTGCGATTTGCTTCATTCATGAATTCGAATTTCGTCATTCGTAATTTCCCCCCACACCCTGTATTTACTGTCAACGCACACGAAAGGGATTTATGGCAATTGGATTGGCTTTCAAATTATTTTGGCGCGGGCTGACCGACCGCGAATTTGCGCTTCGGGTTGAACCGCTACTGCGTGGCGAAGTCGTGCCGCCAGTGAAGTTGCCGCCTGCGCCGACGCCCAAGCCGCCGGCGCGCAGCGATGCCTTGACCTTACTTGCAGTTTTGCAGCGGGAAGGTCGGCTGGTGGATTTTCTGAAAGAACCGATCACCAGCTACAACGATGCGCAAATCGGGGCGGCGGTCCGCGATATTCACCGCGATTGTGGCGCGGCTCTCGATCGTCTGTTTGCCTTAAAACCCGTGCTCGATCAGCCGGAGGGTTCGCCGGTGACCGTACCTGTTGGATTCGATGCGGCGCACTATCAATTGAGCGGCAACGTCGTCGGGCAACCGCCTTTTCAGGGCAAGCTGCGGCACGGTGGATGGGAAGCCACCAAAGTGCAATTGCCGCAATGGAACGGTGCGGCGTCGACGGCTCAAATTGTCGCCCCCGCAGAGGTCGAGCTATAATTTAAGGTCGGTGGCATGGGCGTCTCGCCCGTGCGTTTTCTGAACGAGAAGCACGGGTGAGACGCCCATGCCACGGAGCGATTTCTATGCCCCGAAAATTTGCCATTGGCATTGACCTTGGCACGACCAATAGCGCGCTGGCTTTCACTCCGCTCGGGGTTGAGCAGGCGACTGTTCAGATCCTTCCGATTCCGCAGCTCATTGCTCCGGCAACGGCCGAACCGCGAGATTTGCTCCCCTCTTTTTTGTACCTCGGCACCCCGCAGGATGCGGCCGGTAAAAGTTTCGATCTTCCCTGGGCCGCCAGCCGTGATTATCCCGTCGGTGTGTTCTCGCAAAAGCAGGCGGCGGATGTGCCGACTCGATCGGTGGTGGGCGCGAAATCATGGCTCTGCTACAGCCGCGCCGATCGCCATGCGGACATTCTGCCTTGGAATGCGCCGGCCGAAGTGACGAAAGTTTCCCCGGTGGAAGCGTCGCGGCGATTCCTGGAACATCTTGTATCCGCCTGGGCCGCTGCGTTTCCGGATGCCCCGATCAGCGAACAACAAGTCGTGCTGACCGTGCCCGCTTCATTCGATGCCAGTGCCCGAGATTTAACGCGCGAGTCCGCGCTCGCCGCCGGTTTGCCCGAAGGGTTAGTCCTGCTAGAGGAACCCCAGGCGGCGTTGTACGCATGGCTTTCCGACCGCGCGGATCAATGGCGTCGAACGCTCCGCGTGGGAGATACATTGTTGGTCTGCGACATCGGCGGGGGCACGACGGATCTCACGCTCATTCAAGCCACTGAAGAAAACGGTGAGCTGCAGCTTCGCCGCATGGCGGTTGGCAACCACCTGCTCGTGGGTGGCGACAATATGGATCTGGCGTTGGCGCACCATGTTCGCGGCGCTTTTGCCGAGAAGGGCGTCGAGCTGAACCCATGGCAGGCCGTGGCGCTCTGGCATTCCTGCCGCAATGCCAAGGAAACATTGCTCGCGGAAAATGGTCCGAAAAAACAAGCCGTCACGGTGCTCGGCAGCGGGCGAAAGGTGATCGGCGGGGCGATTTCGGTTGATCTGGAACGCGAATCAACCGGCAAGCTGCTCGTTGATGGCTTCTTCCCTCATTGCGCTATAACCGACAAACCCACTCGCCGCCGCGTTTCGGGGTTTCGGGAAATCGGGTTGCCTTTTGAATCCGATACGGCCGTAACAAAGCACGTCGCCGAATTCCTCAGCGCGCACGGTGGTGATGCCGGACCGATTCGACCCACGCACGTTCTGTTCAACGGCGGCGTGTTCAAATCCGATTTGTTGCGAGAGCGATTGCTCGAAGTACTCGGCGAATGGTTCGGAAAAACAAACGCTCCTTCCGTGCTGGAAGGTCGCCATGATCTGGACTACGCCGTCGCCCGTGGCGCAGCTTACTACGCCGCCGCCAAACAAGGCAAAGGCCTCCGCATTCGCGGCGGCACCGCTAGGTCCTACTATGTCGGCATCGAAACCGCCGGCCTCGCCATC
>JBBRMF010000147.1:0-12983 GCA_038230975.1 Tepidisphaerales bacterium | reverse complement strand
GTGCCAGCCGAATCGTGATATTCTGCGGCGGGAGATAAATCGACGGACCCAGTACCGGGAGAGGGGACACTGCCCGCCGATATCGTCACGCACCCTGCGGGTTATCGGCCGTTCGGCAATCGGTTAAACAAAGGCGTTTCAGGAACAACGCAATTGCAGACGATACAATGGCAAGTTCGAATCCCTTGTTCAAGGTTGCATGAAAGCGCATGGCATTGGTGAATATTCGCGTCCAGAGCGCATTGCTCGATTGGTTCGGCAGTTGAGATGGGTTGGGCTGTGCGCATTCTGGGTGCTGGGTTCATGCACGGCACCGCGTCCGCCTTTGTCAGTCACGAACCCGGACCCGTCGGTCAAGATACCGGCCATCCAAAAAGCGGTGCGCGAGAAGGATCGCGGTGCCGTGCCACAACTCGTCAAAGATCTGGACAACGATGACCCGGCGATTCGGTTTTACGCAAATCATGCGCTTGAAATCTTGACTGGCCAGAACTTTGGCTATCGCTATTTCGACGATGAAACACGTCGAGAACCGGCGGCGCTGAAGTGGCGACAATGGCTCGCCGATCCTGCTCAGGTGCAAAATAAAGTGGTGCCGGCCAGTACCCGGCCATCGTGAGTTTATTTGGCAACTCCCTTGAATCACTCAGTTCCTCAACCTCTTCCCGGTGAAAACGGATCGCGGCTTGAGCTGCATCTGGCGAGCCATACGGCTGAGCTTGCCAAGGCCCGTAAGGCTGTGGAGCATTTCGCGGCTCATCATGGGTTTAGTGAGAACGCGCAGGCCCAAGTGGGATTGTGCGTGAATGAGGCCATGGCGAATGTCATTCGACATGCTTACGGCGGAACCTCAGGAAAGCCGATCTTATTGATAGCGGACTATGACGAGTCGCCCGATTTGGGTTCGACGTCGCTGCGAATTACGATTCGCGACTGGGGCAACGGCCGAAATCCTTCGGAAATGCCGCCTAAGCCATACAATGCATTGGAACCCGGCGGTGTCGGGCTAATTTGCTTGCGAAGAATGATGGACGAAGTGACCTTCACGCCGCAGCCGGATGGAATGCTGTTGACGTTAGTCAAACGAAAGTAGTCATGAACCAATCGATCGAACTGAATGCAGGAACAGATCTGGTGCCTTCGGCGCGCGTGGAAGGCACATCGGTGATTGCGTCCATCCGCGGTGAAATCGATCTGCACAATAGCCCTGAATTGCGCGGGGCGATGTTGGATGTGCTGTTGCGCGGTGATCCGCAGAAGCTCATTCTCAATTTGCAGCAGGTGCCCTATATGGATAGCAGTGCCGTGGCGGTGCTGGTTGAGGCGCTGCAGAAAATGCGGCGGATCGGGGGGAAGGTGTTCCTGACGAACTTGCAGCCGCGCGTGAAAGGGCTGCTGGAAATTGCGCGGTTGGATACAATCTTCAACGTCGTGAAGGATGAGGCCGAGGCCTTGGCGAAGTAGTGTGCGTGAACGGTGGCATGGGCGTCTCGCCCGTGCTTTTTTGCTTAAGAAAACGCGGGCGAGACGCCTACGCCACCTAAAAATTCCCAGGCTCAGTGCGGAAGCTACGGAATTTAGAATTCTCCGCGCGTCCGAATGCGTGCGTTTTGATATTAGCATGAATGCGTTGTCCCCCATCATCGTTGTGTTAGGCAGCGTCCGTCGCGGTGTGGAACTGATCGGGGGGCTCGGGTATCTCATTCTCGATACGATTGCCGCGAGTCGTCGCGCACTGTTCAGCAAGCGAGGACGGCGGCTCGGTTGGAAAAATCTCTGGGCCCAGATGGACAGGGTCGGCGTCCAAAGCATTCCCATCGTGAGCCTCGTTCTGTTTTGTATCGGCGCGATTCTGGCGCTGCAGATGGCCCCGATACTGCGAGACTATGGCATGGTGCCGAAGGTGGCGGATGTGATCGCGATTGCCATCTTCCGCGAGCTTGGCCCGTTGATGGCCGCCATCGTCTTGACTGGATTTGCCGGAGCCTCCATCGCGGCGGAAATGGGGAGCACGGTGGTCTCCGAGGAAATTGAAGCGCTGCAGGCCCACGCAATCGATCCGATTCGATTTCTCGTCGTTCCACGCGTTTTGGCGACGGCGGTGATGCTGGTGTGCGTCTCGGTGATCGGTGATTTGCTCGGCGTTCTCGGCGGGATGGTTGTCGGGCAATGCTTCCTTGACATTGGTCACGAACAATATCTGGCTCACACGCTCGACGCTTTGAAGCTCCGCGACTTTATCACGGGGCTGAGCAAATCAGCCGTGTTTGGGGTCGTGATCAGCAGTCTGGCCTGTTACCTGGGACTTGGCGTTACGGGTGGCGCGCAGGGCGTTGGACGAGCGACGACGCGCACGGTGGTGCTGACGATCGTCTCCTTGATCGCGATCGACCTGATATTCAACGCAGTGTTTTTCTATCTCGGATTGTAGAAGTGGCATGGGCGTCTCGCCTGTGCATTTTTATTAAAAGAAGCACGGGCGAGACGCCCATGCCACCTGTGATTTATGTCTGAAGCCGTCATCCAAGTTCTCAGTGTCGTTAAGAGATTTGATGGGCGCACCGTTCTCGACGGAATCAAGCTCGATGTGAATCGCGGGGAAACACTCGTCATTCTCGGAGGTTCCGGGTCGGGCAAATCCACCTTGCTGCGACTGATGATCGGCAATGAAAAACTCGATGGCGGCGACATTCTTTCCCTCGGCAAGAGCCTCGGTCGCATGTCTTGCCATGAATTGGATGATTACCGCCGTTCGATCGGCGTGCTGTTTCAGAGTGGCGCGTTGTTCAACTCGATGACCGTTGCCGAGAACGTCGCGTTACCGTTGCAGGAACATACCGATCTGCCGGATGAGACCATTGAAATCATGGTCAAGATCAAGCTGGAGCTCGTTGGTCTGCGCACGCACGCCGACAAGATGCCCGCGATGCTTTCCGGCGGAATGAAAAAACGTGCCGGGCTGGCGCGAGCGATTTCGCTGGATCCGAAGATCCTGTTTTACGATGAACCGAGTGCCGGGCTCGATCCGGTCACGAGCACGGAGATCGATCATCTGATCATGGATCTGAATGATAAACTCGGCGTGACCAGCGTGGTGGTCACGCATGAGATGGAGTCGGCGTTCCGCATCGCCGACCGGATGGTTTTGCTGGATCGCGGGAAATTTATCGCCTGCGGGACGCCGGATGAGATGCGGGATTCGACGAATCCGCTGGTGCATCAGTTTGTGTATGGGCTGGCGGATGGGCCGTTGACCGATCGACGCCGCGCTGAAGGGTATGAAGAGGATTTGCTTGGGGTGAATGAGCAGGATTGAGTGGCATGGGCGTCTCGCCCGTGCATTGGTTTTCGAGAAACGGACGCACGGGCGAGACGCCCATGCCACCTGAAGTTTGGGAATGGTTATGAGTAAAGATCGCAACGCCCTGAAATCCGGCCTTTTTATTCTGGTGACGATTGTCGCGATTATTGGGGTGATCGTGGGAATCAAAGGTCTTTCCACCTGGTCAGAGCCAAAGGAATTGCGCGCGGCGTTTTTCACGTTGAAGGACGATGTGGGTGGCTTGCAGACCGGAGACGATGTTCGGGTGGGTGGTTTTAAGGTGGGCACGGTTGAAAAGATCGTCGTCGTGGGGGCCGATCAGGAAAACCCGGCCGATGTGCGGGTGCGGGTTGAATTTACGTTTCCCAAAAAATATCAGATCCACCGTGAAGCGGTGTTGCGGATTCAAACGGGAGTCACCGGTTCGAGCTGCCTGAATTTTGAAAGCCTGGGAAAAGGCGAGAAGTTACCGCCGAATGAAGAAATCGCCGGGCGGGCGGGCGGGCTGTCGGAAATGCTGGCCACGATTTCACAGCTGGGCGATCCGATGCGAAATATCCTGGGAACCGTGGATCGAAAAACGCTGCCCGCGGTGAATGACACGGTGGCAAAGTTCGGTAAGACAGCCGAAAGTTTTGTCACGACCGGAGAGCATGCGACGAGATTGATTGACGATGCGCATGGCCAGGTTGACCCGGCGTTGAAGAAATATCATTTCGTCGCCGATCGCACGGCAGAGATGATGGTGAAGATCCGCGATTTATTCGGGGACACGACTCCCGATTTCCGCACGACGGCGGCACATCTGGCGTCGATCAGTGCGGCGATCGACAAGAAAGCGCCTTCGATGATTGACCGCGTGGAGGGTCTTCTCGCCAAGCTCGACAAAACGGTCGAGAGCGCGAACGCGGCCCTGGAAGATGTGAAATCGACCGCGACGAATGCGAAGGATTTAACCGCGTCGGCGAAGAATGTCATCAACGGCAACCGCGGCAAACTGGACGCGATGATCGCCGGGTTAAAAATCGCGAGCGACAACTTGAAAAATGCCACTGCCGAGATTCGCCGCAGTCCCTGGCGATTGCTCTACAAACCGGCGCCGAATGAGATGGCCAATCTCAATCTCTACGACGCCGCCCGCGAATTTGCGGATGGGGCCAATGAGTTAAACGATGCCTCGCTCGCTTTACGCGATGCGCTGCAGAATCAGCAGGTGGATAAAGAGTCGATCGAGAAGTTGATGAAACGGGTGACGAAAAGTTTCGATGGATTCCAGGCGGTGGAACAGAAACTGTGGACGAAAGTGAAAGAGGATTGACGAGGTGGCATGGGCGTCTCGCCCGTGTTCTTCTTGTACATTCGAAGAAAGCACGGGCGGGACGCCCATGCCACCTCTTATTGTTCGACGGTGACGGGGACCCATTGGCGGCCCCAGGCTTCGGCTTGTTCGTGGGTGGGGAAATAGACGTCGACCTTGGCGCCTTTGATCGCCCCGCCGCGATCGATGACTTCTACGACTTGGCCGTCGTGATAACCGGGGACGCGCAGTTTGGATCCGAAGGAAAACAGTTCCGGGTCGGCGGCGACAAAAATACCATTGTTGTAATTGACGGGTTTTCCGCTGGCGGTGATACCGGCGGCTTCGGGGCCGCAACATTTGGGGCAGGGGCAATAGCCGGTGACTTCAAGCCAGACGATTCTTGATTTGCCGTTCGATTGAATAAGGGTTTTGGCGGCACCGGTATAGAGCCCGCGAAGGAACGGGGCGGTGGTTGGCGCAACGACGGACGCGGCGTGAGGAGTCACCTCATTCCGCGTTTTGTCGTAGGCTTCACTTGGCAGGTCGTACAGCAGTTCCGGAGAGAGATCCGACTGCTTGTCACGCCCTTTCACAGGAAACAGAAATTCGTTCTTCCATCGAGTCGTTCGGGCCGTTGTCTTTGCGGTCGCGGTTCGAATCGCGACATCGGGCAAAGTGTTGCGGCCTGCGGTCTGCGTCGCCCCGGCAAAACTCAGCGAAATCGCTGCGGCGAGGCAGGTGGCCAGTGGTTTTTTCAAGTACCACCGGCCAGACCGTTCGGACGAGAAAATATTGGGTTTCGAGTCGTTTGTCACTTGAGCATCCTCCTTGACGCTCGATGCCGTTTCCGGCGGTGTCAACTTTGTTTCGGTCTCGACTGCGTTCTTCGTTGCGTTGACGAATTGAACATACCTCAACGGGCAAGTTCGTCCAATCAAATTTTCAAGGCGGGGAACCACAGGGGTCGATCTATTGCAATTGGTACTTTTATACCGCGCAGCCCCCCTCGTAAAGGCGCAAAAACGGCGCATCGGATTACGGGACGTGGCGAATGCGTTGGCGGTGCGTAGGATGGAGCTGAGTTCGGTTTGTAACGTGTGATGTTCTAATGCAACGTTTTACTAAGTGGAATTGCGGATTGTTTCATTGAGTTTCGAGCAGAACGGGTGCCACAGGTCGCGGTACTCCGAGACCTGTGTGTTTCATCTCCGAACACGCACAGGTCTCGGGGTACCCAGCTCTTTCTGCCGTTTTATTTAGATGATGCAGCCTTTCGCATATGGGCCGCTTTGAATGGCGTGTCGCCCGCGTTTTATTCAGCAAAAAGCACGGGCGAGACGCCCATGCCACCGCAGGATTGGGAGTTTATGTCCGATGCTTTGGATCGCCTTCGGGTTCAGCTTGAAGAACACGCCACCGTAGTTCGCGCGATGGATGGCTTGTTGCCCCGGGTGGAAAGCGTGGCGCGAGCGATTTGCGAGGGTTTTGCGGCGGGGAATCGACTGTACACGATGGGCAATGGAGGCAGTGCGGCGGATGCGCTGCATTTTGCAGAGGAGATGCTCGGGCGGTTTCGACGTGATCGCCGTCCTTTGCCGGCGGCGTCATTCGTGGCGGATCCGACGGGCCTGACGTGCATCAGCAACGACTACGGCTGGGATAACGTATTCGCCCGGCAGGTGGAGGGATTGGTTCGACGCGGCGATATCGTGGTGGGAATAAGTACTTCGGGCAACAGCGAAAACGTGGTGCGGGCGATGAAAGTGGCGCGGGAATCAGGGGCGATTACCGTCGCACTCACCGGTTCCACCGGCGGCAAGTTGGCGGCGATGGCGGATCATCTGCTGAATGTCCCTTCGACGGCCACCGCGCGCATCCAGGAAATGCACATTTTCATGATCCACCTGATTTGCGAACGAGTGGATGATTGGGTGCTGGGGACCTAGTTACGGATTGGCCGGCACGGGACCGACCGTGGTGCCTTCTTCATAAACCAGCGGCAATGCCTTTGGCGGGACATCGGCGGTTGGAAGCTTGATTTTCTCATCGAGTGCGGCCAACCCCTGGATTGCCAGCTCCTTCGCGGGCAGTCGCATTGCACTCATCGAAATACCGAGCGTATCGCAGTCATGATCGTGAATGGTCAGGATCGACAAATCTTTGGGGATGGAGATTTTGGCCCAGGTCGCCGCGAGATAAAAGGGCCCGGCGAGTTCCACATTCTCGCAAAAGATGGCGGTGGGAAAATTCGCCCCGCGATTTTTTCCAATCCATTCCAGAAAATAGGCGGCGCGCTCGGATTTGGGGGTGTTTTCCGCTCCGAACACGTGCGTTGATAATCCGGCGGTTTTCATGGCCGCCAGATACCCTTCTTGTCGCTGACCGGAGGGATCGAGAGCTCCGTGATCGAGATAGAAAATGCGCTGATGGCCTTTTTTGATGAGTATTTCGGTGGCTTGCTTTGCGCCGTTGAATTCATCGGCGTAGACGCAATCGGCGTCTTGCTTAACATTGAGCCAGATCGCCGGGATTTTCGTGTGGGAGATCATTTCCTGCACATGAGGCGGCGTGGCATAAAGGGAGTCGATGAGCAGTCCGTCGACGGACCATTCTCGCAACATTTTCGGTAGCATCGCGTCGCCGTCACCGTTTTGCTCTTTTCCAAGGTCGCCGTTGTGAAGGGTTGCCTGACCGGCGACGAGGTGTTGATTGCGTTTTTGGAGTTCTTCTCGAAGCGAGCACAAGGTGTGATGCGACAGCCGCGAATCGGACCTGTGCGCCGGGAAGAGCAACCCGATGGAGTTAAACTTCTTGGTGCGCAACGCCATCCGGTAGGAATTCGGGCGATACCCCAGTTCCCGTGCTGCACTCAGGACTTTTTCCCGGGTTTCAACCCGGAAAAGTTCTGCGTCATTATTTAGAATACGACTGACTGTTGGAACGGATAATCCCGCACGCTCTGCGATCTGCTTAATAGTCACCGCCACGCGAAACCCCAATCTTTTTGTAAACGCCTGATCTCAGACCTGCAAACCATCCGGCACCGCCTGATCATTTATTGCGACGCGAGGCGTTAAATCAGGCGGTTGAGCTTGGGTATATCAGAATTTAATGAAAACGTAATAGCCCGGCCCTCAGAAATTTTTGCCATAACTTGATAAAATGCATGAATACGAGGTTTCGGGCTATTATCTCTTTTCGTTGTTACATGGATGGATGATCAAGTTGTCTGGTGTGATTTGAGGAGTGGTTGATGAATCGAGTGGTTCGGATCGCTTTAATGCTGTTGGTCGGGATTGGTGCAAGCACCTTAATCTCGTGGTCGGTTTACTCTTATGTGCTTCGACCGGCGCAGGCCCGCGAGGAGGCATTTGCGGCGATTCGGTCGGGGGAGCTATCTGTCGGGGCGGATGGGGTGGTCGTGCTGCCGTCGCGTTGGGCAATGGGTTCGCTCGATGGCAAGGCCTATCTCACACGGACCCCTGAGCGTGCGATCTGGGTGCTCTTTGTCAAAGAGCGCGGTTCCGGAATGAAGCTGAGCGGTTACCTGTTCTGCAACAAACCCGCCAAAGCCGGCCCTAAGGCCACGATTGAGGTGAATTATCCGGCCATCGGATCACAAATCACGGTGAAAGTGCTGCGGGCTCTCAGCGTATTCAGCTATGAGGTGGTGAACGATAAGTCTTGATTTATCAGGGATTTTCACTGATCAGGTTATCTTGAACCTGCCGCACGCCGGGGATGCCAAACGCAATGGAGTAAGCTGCGGCGCGCACACGCGGGTTGGGGACGATTCCCGACAGATAAACAACACCGTCTTCAGCTTCGACAAGTAATCGCCCGCCTCGGTCGGCAAGACGATCTTCCAGGGCCTGGCGGACATCTTCGATCAGATTCCGGCGGGGTTTGGGGCCATCGGTGCTGGTCGATTTAATGCGAAGTCGATTTTCGACTCGACTTACCCCTGGAACGGTGACGGAACTTTCGGCGATCTGCGTCGCGTGGGTTTCATCGCGTACGACCCCCCGAAGAATGATGACGCCCGCCTGAGCCTGAACCCCCACGTTAGCCGCGTGAGCGAGTCCATCGGCGAAGATTTGTTCGGACACATCGCGGGCCAGTTTGGCGTTGTCGCGCGGGGCAGCGGCCTGGTCGCCCAGAGACGTGCAGCCGGATAAATACAGACTTGCCAGCAATAGGGCGAGGGTTCTTCCCATCATCAATGCGTCCTCCGTGGTTTGTATCGGACAGAGGGAGGGGAGGCTTTGGTTGGGTAAAGAATTCTGCGGATGATAAGAAATTCGGTCAAATGCCCAATTAGTGCAGCGTCAGCGTCTTCTGCTCATCGCGCGGTCGGCCATGCTTCGTGCGCCAGGTGAATTCCGCCAGGTGTCCGCAGACCCATTTGACCCAGGCTTCGGGGACGGGGGTGGTGCCGGGGCGGGCTTCGGGGTCCATGTCGCATTGATCGTTGATGTAATCGATCAGCACAAATCGATCGGGGCCGGTGGAGGCGGTGATGGCGATTTCGCTGGAGAAAAAGTCGACGCCGGAGGTGGCGGCAACGCGGTCAATCAGATCGACGGCTGGCAGCAGATCATATTTTTCCAGGTCGTCCCAGGTGAGCATGTCGTAACGATCCTCACCGTTTTCCTTGCACCACCACATGAGCGAGCGATGGCCAAGCAGATGGTAGCCGCGCAGGTATGCCGGGCGGTTTCCGAAGCGGGTCCAGGAGATCATTTTTTGAACGAGCCAGTCATCGTCGCGATTGAAATCGCGGGCTTTGGTGATTTCGGCGAGGGTGGGTGGGACACCGACGACCACACCGCGATTGGCAAAACCGGCGGAGGGTTTGATGACGCAACGGTCACCGATTTTCGCGCGTTCTGCCTCGGTGAGTTCTCGATCGGGGGAACCCTTGGGAATTATGATTGAAGGCGGCAAAGGCAACCCGGCTTTTTCGAGGCGCTCGTGGGAGGAGGCTTTGTAGGTCCAGGTGGTGAGTTCGGCCGGATGGTCGATCACGTAGACACCGTGCGCGGTGGCGGCCAATGCCAGATCGTTGAATCGCGGATGGGTGCTCGAGGCCAGATCCAGATAGACGTGCGGCTGTAGCCAGCCGCGCTCGATCTGGTGGATCATCAGATCGACGTTGGTTTGGTTCACGAGAAGAACACTCAGACCGTACGGAGCCATCGCTTCATGAAAAAGTTCAACCAGCCGAGAATTGGGGCTGAGGTAATCCAGACCAAACAGAAAGTCGACATAGGTTTTCTGAGGTGCTGCCTTGGCCGGTCGAAGAATCCACGGTGAGTTATCGGGCTTGCCGGTCAGCTTTTTGACGCGGCGGGATATTTTCGCCGCGACACTGCGCAGGCCGTGGAATTGCGAAAGGGCTGGAGGGTGCGGTCGGGTTCGATGGTGAATGGGTGGCGTTTGGCTCATGAAGTTTCCGAAAGACTCCTATCGACTATTCTCGTATAACGGTCCAGTGGGGTTTGGTGCAAGGTGGCATGGGCGTCTCGCCCGTGCTATTTGTCTCGAAAAAGGAAGAGCACGGGCGAGACGCCCATGCCACCTTTGCCGGAGTCGATAAGTAAGGACGCGATGAATCACGACGGTTTACATCCCAATGGCATTTACACCTGGTCGATCGCCCGGTTTAATCGGACGTGTTATGCGATCGCCCTGCTTTGGCTTGGGGTGTCGCTGGTGGTTAGTTTTCGGCACACACCGGCGGAGATTCGGGGGAAAGAGTATCACGACTTCAGCCAGTTTTATATGGGTGGGCTGATTGCCAAACATGCGGCGTGGGATGCGCTGTATCCGATTCCACATAAGGGGAGTTTGAACAGTCCGGGGGAATGGGAAGAGTCGGAAGTGCGGCCTGCGTATGGCGAGCTGGCGGATGAAGCGGGTGTGCCGGAGCAATCATCGCGATACATTCAACCTCCGCCGTTCGCGCTGATGCTGAAGCCGATCGCGTATTTGAAATATCGGCCGGCGAAAAAGGTGTGGAATATATTGATGGTGATGTGCGCCTGGGGTGTGGCCGTGATGGCGGGCCAATCGTATGAAAGCGCTGCGCGGCGACGGTCACCGGTGGCGGGGTTGATTGCTCTGGGGGTGGCGATCTCGCCGTTGATGCTGGAGACGTTGCGGTTGATGAATGTCACGCCGTTGATCGCGCTGTTGATTGGATTCTCGACGTTTGGTTTGTTCTGCAAGAATACCGAAGGCGGCGCGCTGGCGCTGGTGGTGGGCGCGGCTTCAAAATATGCGACGGCGATTTTGTTGCCGTTGTATGTGGCGATGCGGAAATGGCGGGCGATCGGGTTCATGGTCGCATCGACGCTCGTGATTCTGGCGATTTCGTTTTGGGTGATGAAGTCGGGGCCGTTCGCGGTTTTCTTCAACGAGATGGCACCGACGCTGGGCCGCACGCATACGGATTCGTGGAATCGGTCGATCTTTGCGCTGTTGATGCACTTGGCGGATGCGGACGGAAAAACGAGCCCGCTCACGG
This sequence comes from Tepidisphaerales bacterium, assembly GCA_038230975.1. Lineage (GTDB taxonomy): Bacteria > Planctomycetota > Phycisphaerae > Tepidisphaerales > Tepidisphaeraceae > JANXVV01. The sequence goes on along the minus strand of JBBRMF010000147.1, from coordinate 1,832 downwards.
GCGCGTGGTTGCTGGTGGGCCGCGCGATGCAGGTGGGATCGATGCTGGCGATCCTTGCGATTTTGCTTACGCGGAAGGTTTCGTTCTGGCAGGATCGAGCCCATGTTTTTGCGGCGGCGGTGGCGCTGGTCAGTTGGTTTTTGATCTTTTCCCCGATTTTATGGGGTTCCTATTTCGTGTACCTCGTGCCGTTCTGGGGATGGCTGATCTGGGAAGCGCGGCGGTCGATGTTGCAGCGGATCGTGATCGGCGCGGTGATTATTTACCAGTGCTTGCCGGATCGCGTGACCGATCTGCAACTGCCCATCCTATTTCATGGCGAGAAACTGACGCTTGCAGGACCATTCGGATGCTTCATGTTGTTGACGGCGATCGCGATTTTTTTCGTCGCGATGGTGCGGTTGATGCGGCCGGTGGATCGCCCGGAGTCGGACCCGCAGGAACGCCGCACGACGTTTACGTTTCGATTCAATCCGACGGTCACCGAATTTAATCGCGGTTGCGCGGCAATCGCTTTGTTGTGGCTGTTGATCATCACGCCGGTCAGCCTTCGCCAGTGGCCGACGGGTGAAGGAGACTTTCCGCAATTTTATATGGGTGGTGTGATGGCGCGGTTGCAGGCGTGGGATTCGCTGTATCCGATCCCGAATCCCGGCAGCCATAACAATGCGGGCATGGAGACCGATTCGGCGATGCGTCCGCGATACGCCGCCGAGGCGGAAAAACGCGGTGTGGGGGATCGGCTGCGGTTCATCCAGCCACCGCCGGTGGCCCTTCTTCTGATGCCGTTGGGATACTTGGGCTATCACCGTGCGTTTGAGCTATGGACATTGATGCTGGTCGTTTGTGCCTGGGGCGTTGCGTTTTTGGCGGGGAAGATTCATGAGGTTCTTCAAGGAAAAGAAACGCGGGCATCGGGCCTGCTCCTGCTGTTTGTCGCCAGTTCACCGCTGATGCTGCATGCGATTTGGATCGCCAATATGACGATCCCAGTGGCGCTGCTTATTGGCATCGCGATTCTGCAACTAATGCGGCGGTCAAATGCGTCATCCGCCATGGCGATCATCCTGGGAATTCTCACGAAATATGTCACGATCGCATTGCTTCCGCTGGCTTTCATCATGCGGCGATGGAGTGTGCTGCTTTGGTCCGCGGTGTTCAGCGCCATGATCGGCGCTGCCAGCCTCGGGATGATGAAATGGGAGCCGTTTAAGACGTATCAGCGAGAAATCGCGCCGACACTCACCCGCCATCATGATATTACGACGAATCAATCCATCACGGCTTTTTTACTTCGGGCCACGCATCGAGAAGTTCTTTCGCGAGGAATCCAGGTTGCCGTGCTGGGGATTGAAGGAATCGCGCTGATCGCTTTGCTCTGGCTTCTACTCAAACAGCCGCCTGCCTACTGGGAACAGCCAGCCAACGTGTTCGCTGCGGCAATGGCGCTGTTGACCTTTTTGCTGGTTATTTCGCCCGTATTTTGGGAACACTATCCGGTCTACCTCTGCCCGCTCTGGGGATGGTTGCTCTGGGAAGCGCGGCAGTCGCGCGGGATGGCGGTCATTGTGACGCTGGCGGTCGCTCTGACCTATATCCCATTCACGGCATGGCTTGATCTGCGCGAGCCTTACAACACGCACATTCTTCCCTCGGCAATCTTGATGTTTGGGCTGGCGGCATGGAAATTATGGCTCTCCGCGAAAGTCGCTGATTCCAGATTGGAATCTACCATTAGTTGGGGTATGAATGAAATCCATTGATCAAGGATGATCAAGGAAGGAATCACGCATGGACGCGGATATTGAACTGGCGACGCTCACGTCGCTGCT
>JBBRMF010000146.1:0-12988 GCA_038230975.1 Tepidisphaerales bacterium | reverse complement strand
GAATTTGAAGATTGCGATTCGTAAAACAAACCGATGAAGGGTGGGGCAAACGTGCAGTACCATTGAAAAGCGAGCGTGCCGAATCTTCCGGGCGTAGGCAGCGTCTCAGTACCCGGGCGGCGAAAATGCAACCCGGAGACGCGGAGACTTCGGAGATAGAGCGGAGAATTCAAGAAGAAGGTGTGGGTTCGCCCCCAAGAACGATGTCCGGGTTTCCTCCCCCTCCGCTCTGTCTCAGCAATCTCCGCGTCTCCGAATTGCATTTTGGGCTTTCCCGGAAGTTCGGTTACGCCCTGAAAAGCTGTTGTGAAGATTCTTCTGGCAGGGAATGGCGAGGGTGATTAGAATAAGGATTCGATGGCTCTACTCTACGATGAATTGATTGACTTTATCGCTGCCGGGTCCACCGCCGCAGATATCGCTTCGTTTCAGCCGTCGGGGGAAGCGCGGGCTCGCGCATTTGAGCTGATCTCAAATGAAAAAGACGGGACGATCACCCCGGAGGAGCAATCAGAACTCGATCATTTCATGCAGCTTGAGCATGTCATGCGATTGGCCAAGGCAAGAGTCAGACAGAGTGTGTCGTTCGGTCTCTGAACTGAATGGGTCGACCCATGAAAGCCACTGAAGCTAAATTCCTCGACTTCCTCAAGAAGTCCCCGCAGTTCGTGATTCCCATTTATCAGCGCACCTATTCGTGGGTCGAGAAGGAATGCCGGCAACTTTGGGACGATATTCTAAGGGCCGGTCGCGACGAAGCCGTTACGGCTCATTTCGTCGGCTCGATCGTCTACATCGAGAAGGGTTTATCGAACCTGACGCATCACGAGCCGATGCTGGTTATCGATGGTCAGCAGCGATTGACAACTCTAACGCTACTGCTGGCGGCCTTGGCGAAAGCGATCCACAAGCTTGATGAAGAGAACCGCGAGCCGGTCGACGGCTTCTCACCAAGAAAGCTCCGCAACTACTATTTGCTGAATCCCGAAGAGGAAGGCGAACGACACTACAAACTAATCCTGTCGCAGACGGATAAAGCATCATTAATCGCAATTGTCGGTGAGCATGAATTGCCCACGGAATCATCTCTTCGCATCACTGAAAACTTTGGATTGTTCGATGCCTGGCTGGCGGAGCATCAAGGAGACCTGCGTCCGGTTTGTAAGGGATTGGCCAAGTTGATTGTGGTAGACATCGCACTCAATCGCGATCAGGACAATCCGCAACTTATTTTCGAGAGCATGAACTCGACGGGGCGTGAGCTGAGCCAGGCTGATTTAATTCGTAACTTTATCCTGATGGGCCTGTCGCCCAAATTACAAACGCGGCTTTACGAACAACTATGGCGTCCGATGGAAGTGGGGTTTGGACAAGACGCTTACGGGACGCACTTTGACGGATTTATGCGCCACTACCTGACGGTTAAAACAGGCGAGATTCCCAATGTTCGTGAGGTTTACGAAGCGTTCAAAGCTTATGCCCGTTCACCGAAGGCTGCACAGGCGGGCGTCGAAGTTCTGGTTGCCGATATTCGGTCTTTTTCCCGGCACTTTTGCGCGATGGCACTGGGCGCGGAGCCAGACGCAGAACTGAAACTTGCGTTCGCCGATCTTCGCGAATTAAAGGTCGATGTTGCCTACCCGTTCCTCCTGGAGCTCTATCACGATTATACGAATGGGATACTGCCGAGCGGAGAATTGCTGGCCGCAGTTCGGTTGATCGAAGCGTATGTATTTCGACGGGCGGTATGTAGCATCCCGACCAATTCGTTAAACAAAACGTTCTCGACTTTCAATAGGGCGCTCAAGAAAGATCGATACCTTGAAAGCGTCCAAGCGCACCTTCTTACCTTGCCGTCATACCGACGATTTCCGAGCGATGACGAGTTTCGGCGAGACCTGCAAACCCGCGATCTCTATAACATTCCTCGACGCAGCTACTGGCTTCGAAGATTTGAGAATCACAATCGAAAAGAATTCGTTGCCGTTGCCGAATATACGATCGAACATATTCTGCCACAGAACGAGAATCTCCCGGCAGCTTGGAAGGCTTCGCTTGGTCCGGAGTGGGAGCGCATTCAGGAAACCTGGCTTCATACGCTCGGGAACTTAACACTGACCGCATACAACTCCGAATACAGCGATCGCCCCTTCAAGGACAAGCGAGACATGCCGGATGACCCGGAAAAGGGTCTTAAACTAAGTCCACTAAAGCTCAATCAAGGTCTAGGACAAATCGATCAATGGAATGAGGGTGCGATCAAATCGCGTGCGGAGAATTTATCCAGAGTTGCACTCGACGTATGGCGTGTCCCGTGCCTACCCGCCGATGTACTCAACGCATACAAACCCAAGGTGGCCGCGTCAGGTTATTCCATTGATGATCATCCGAATTTGATCAGCGGAAGTATGATGCCAATTTTCGAAGCGTTTCGAAAAGAAGTTCTTGCACTTGATCCCTGCGTCGTAGAAGAGTTTTTAAAGCTCTACATGGCCTACAAGGCAGAAACCAATTTTGTAGACATAGTCCCACAGGCCAAACGCCTCCGCTTGTCCCTTAAACTCGTATTTCGCGAAATCGTCGATCCCAAAGGCCTATGTACGGATGTGACGGGACTGGGCCGCTGGGGCAACAGAAATGTTTCAGTAAGCATTTCTTCCCTAAGTGAATTGCCCTATGTCATGAGTCTGGTTCGGCAGTCTTTCGAGAAACAGATGGGATCTGGCATTGAAGGCTGAATCATTTCTGATCCAATAAATTAGGTGGTATTGCTAAGACCCGGTGCGTCGCCTACGGCTCCCGCTTCCGGCTTGAATGAGGGGTTGAAGTTCCCGATTATTTCGCTCAATCCTTCACGACGACCGTGCTTTTCCCATTCACGAGTACCGAGTATACGACGGCCACATCTTCATTCCGCATGCGGATGCAGCCCATGGAGGCTTGTTTGCCGATGCTCTCGGGTTCGATGGTGCCGTGGATGCCGTAGGATTGCTGGCCTTCGGCTTTGCCATCGACACCGGCCAGGGCGATCCAGAATTTGCCGAGGGGATTCTTCGGGTCACCGGGTTCGATGGGGGGCAGGCCGCGCGCGCCCCACCATTTGGGGTTGGGGATGCGCTGCTCGACGATCCACGTGCCGGTGGGGGTGCTGTCATCTTTGCCGAGTCCGACTGGGAAGCTGGTGACGAACTGGGCATTTTTTTCGCCCGGTGAACCCAGATACAGATCGAGCGTGAAGCTGTGTTTGGTGACGACGACGTGGAAAGGTCCCTGAAGCACTTTGATACTGGCACCGGCGCGGAGCTTGCGGGCGTCGGTCATGCCGTTCATTCGCAGTAGCAGTTCGGGCGTCACGCTGTATTTGAAGGCGATCTTGGCAAGCACTTCACCCGGCGCGACGGCGTGCGTGGTGGCCCAGGGATCCTCCGCAAAACGGCGGGGGGAAAAGATGATGAACGTGTTCGCCTCGCCAATCAATTGCTTGGCGGCAACGGCATCCGCTCCGGCGAACTGCCCGCTGATCAGCGCATCATTTAACAGCTTGCGGCCGGCCAGAAGTTCACCGGCATCAATTTTCGTTTTGCCATCCGCCAACGCATTCTGGGCTGACGGCGGCACGACGACATTGGCGAGCTTCGCGGTCGACGATTCTGATTTCGTCTCAGCCTTTGGCTGCGTTTTTAATGGGGTCTTTGATTCGGTCGAACCCGACGCGGGTTTCGGATCGGTTTTGTTTTCAACCTTCGGTTTAGCCGACGCATCGTCGACGGCCAGTAGTGTCACCATTTTCGGTTTTGTGCCTGCGGAAGATTCCACGGCATCGGCATGTCTGAAGTGGGAAAAGCCGTATGCCGCGAGGCCTACGACGGTGGTGACGGAAAGAACTCGTATCAGCGTTCTGCTGGCTCGACGGGTCATGAGAACCTCCATGTTCTCTGTGAACTTGGTCCGTCGTCAGGGGTCAGGGGTCCGTTGTTAAAAAAAAGCAGGAAGAGTAGCTTCTTAACAACGGACCACCGACCACGGACAACTGACAAACTTCAAGATTGAATTAATCGGTTGGCGAAGCGCCACATTCCACGATTAGTTACAAGCATACTAAGCGGCACATCGTGGTCAAGCAGTGGGAGCGCGGGAACGATTTGATCCTCGAACGCCAAACCGCAGGAAATGCCGATGAAATCGGGTTGGGCGAGGAATCGATCATAGAAACCCATACCGCGTCCGATGCGGTGTCCGGATCGGGTGAATCCTAAGCCGGGCACGATGACCAGATCAATTAAATCGACGGGCAGAGGTTTTCCACCCAGGGGTTCGCGAACACCCGGGCCGGAGGTAGTGATTTGATGCAGGCTGGTGATTTCCACCGGCAGCATCCGCCTTTGTTCCCAACTGACCTTCGGGGCGACAACCGTCTTGCCTGTCTGCCAACATTTAAGCGCGAGTGTCGCAGTCTCTATTTCCAAAGGCATGCTGAGAAAGATCATCACCACTCGGGCGGCTTTGAATTCTGCGCTGTCGCCCAGGGCAGTGCATGCGGCAATGCTTTGGCTATGGCGTGATTCTTCACTCATCGCCAGCAACTTTTCCCGAAGCTGTTTGCGGAGGAGCGATTTGGGATTCGCGCCGCTGGGGGATGGGCTATTGGGTGTTTCGGACATACCGTTCAAACCTCCACGTCCACTGATCTTCCGCCTCGCCTTTGCAAATACATCTCACTCATTAGCTAGACACGAGATTCGGAGAAAGGTCGTGCAAATGTCAGATTGCACTACTCGGGTTCATCGGCAATTGGGGTAGGGGTACTGTTGCTGGGAATGGTTTGACCGGTGTTCTGTTTGGCGAGTCGGCGGCCAATTTCCGCCTCAAAACCACGGTCGGTGGGAGTGTAGTAGGTTTTATCGACCCCGAGATAATCCTGCTCAACATAGCCGCCTTCGTGATCGTGCGCGTATTTGTAACCTTCGCCATGACCTAGTGTTGCGGCACCCGCGTAGTGCTTGTCGCGAAGGTGCTTAGGGACCGGTAATGTGCGACCCTCCCGCACATCTTTCATCGCCGCCCAGATCGCTTTGGCCGATGCGTTGGATTTGGGGGCGGTGGCCATATAAATCGCGGCTTGGCCGAGGGTGAGCTGGGCCTCGGGCATTCCGATCCGTGCAACGAGTTCATAGCACGCCGAGGCGACGACGAGCGCCTGCGGGTCGGCATTGCCGATATCCTCGCTGGCGAGAATGGCGATCCGCCGCGCGATAAACCGAGGGTCTTCCCCTGCTTCGAGCATGCGGGCCACCCAATAAATGGCGGCATCCGGATCGCTGCCACGCATGCTTTTAATGAGTGCGCTGGCGGCGTCGTAGTGCTCATCGCCTGTGCCGTCATAGACAATCGCTTTGCGCTGGATCGATTGTTCGGCGATGTCGAGAGTAATGTGGATTCCAGTGGGAGTCTCATTACCAGACGACAATACGGCCACTTCCAAGGCCGTCAGCGCGCGACGCGCATCGCCATCACTCATCGTGGCCCATAGATCGAGCGCCTTCGAGTCTAACTCAATTTGGAGTTTCCCATAACCGTTGACCGTATCCGCGATCGCGCGACGGACAAGCCCGCGGATATCGTCTTCGCTCAGCGCCGCAAACTGAAAAATCTGGCTTCGACTGACCAGCGGTGAATTCACCGAAAAAAAAGGGTTCTCGGTCGTCGCGCCCAGCAGAATGATTTGTCCGCTCTCGACATCGGGCAGCAATATATCCTGCTGGGCTCGGTTGAAGCGGTGAAGTTCATCCAAAAACAGAACCGTCCGCTGGCCGCTATTGCCAAGACGATCTTTGGCGGCGTCGATGATCTGCCGAACTTCTTTCACACCGACCGAAGCGGCATTCACCTGCTCGAAATGGCATTGGGTGTACTGGGCAATGATCTGTGCAAGCGTGGTCTTGCCAGTCCCCGGCGGGCCATAGAAAATCACGCTGCTCAATCGATCCGCCTCAAGCATACGGCGGAGCAATTTGCCCTCCCCCAGAAAATGCTGCTGACCCGTGAATTCTTCAAGCGTCTGCGGGCGCATCCGCGCCGCCAAAGGAGCCACGCGATGGAGATTTTTCTGTCGAGCTCCGTGAAACAGATCCATCGGGATATCATAGCATGTGTCGCGATCGGACGATAAAGATAGAATTAAACCGATCCAACGATGAAGAGGTGTACCAATGCCCCAGACAATTGAACGTCCAGCCGACATCGTCACAGCACCCGTCGAGGCGGGTCGATTGATCACCACTGAAGAATTGCTGGCCATGCCCGATGGCAGTGTTGAATTTGAATTAATTCGTGGAAAAATCAGGGTTTTGGATGTGACGCGACGCAACCCATCGCATAGCTTTGTGGAAGCGAACACGGCACGAATTATTGGAATTTGGGCCATGACGCGCCCGGAGCCGCGTGGCCGGGTCTATTGCGGAGAAATCGGATTTAGAATCCGTCACGATCCCGACACCACAGTCGGCGTTGATGTGGCGTACATCGACGCGGCCATGGTCGCCAGCATCCCCCGCAAGGCCGGAATGATCGAGGGTTCTCCTGTACTCGCCGTCGAAATTCTTTCGCCCTCGGACAAGCAAGAAGACATCCTGGCGAAAGTGCAGGAATACCTGGAATCGGGTACAAAAGTTGTCCTGTTACTCGAACCCGTATTCGAGACGGTCACCGTTTTCCGGCCGGATGCGCCACCGATGCTGCTCGCTGGCAAACAGGAATTAAACGTCGAACCGCACTTACCGGGTTTCCGATGCGCGGCGTCCGAATTTTTTCGAGGATGAACATTCATGCCGAACGGCGGACGTAGGCCTCGCCTGCTTTCCCCAACTCGCCGACCAGTCCGCGATCGGCCTTGTCCTGGAGATCATCAAGGAATTGCAGCACTTGGGGCTCAAGGCAAGGTTTCGAGGCCTTGGGTTGGTTATCCATTGTATTGAACTGGAAAGGAGCTTGGCATGGACGTCCAGGCACCCGTGGTCTTCTTGCGCTGTTTCGATGAGTTGAAGGATCCTCGCCGGCACAATGTGCGTCAGCTGCTCAGCGACATTCTCGCGATCGCAATTCTGGCGATAATGTGCCGCGCAGACGAATGGCCGGGCCAACCAGACCTGGCTCGCCACGTTCCTGGAATTGCCCAACGGGATTCCCTCGGAGGATATTTTTCAAGGCTCTTTGCCCGCCTTGCGCCCGAGGCCTTTGAAAACTGCTTTTCGCATGGACGCGTTCGTTGGCGTGAACGTCCGCAGGACGGCTCATCGCCGTCGACGGCAAGGCGTTGCGTCGCAGTTTTAAATGCGGCTGGAACAAGCAGAAGCTGACCCACCTGGCGATGGTCGAGGAACAGCGACAGGATCTCGGCGACACCACCGGCAAAGTCACCGTGGAACGCAGGTGCCACATCACCAGCTTGAAAGAACTTTCCGCCCAGCAGTCGGGCCTCTATATCCGCGGTCACTGGGCCGTGGAGAATCAACTGCATTGGCGGCTGGACATGTGCTTTGGAGAGGATCATAGCCGGGTCCGCAAAAACCACGGGGCCGAGAATCTTTCCCGACTGAGACGTATCGCGATGAATAAGCTCAAATCGGATCCGACCCAGATGAGCCTCAAACGCAAGCGATACAAATGTTCACTGGACCGCGACTACCTGCTTAAGATGATTCAGCAATAAAACTACATGCGGTCGCCCTGGGGATAAAATGCACCCGCCGCGCCGGAAGTTGGACCTGCGGATGGCCGCGCGTTACGTTGCACGCGTAATTTTTCAACGCGCCCCGTTCTTCAGAGGACTGAATGAAACTCATTATCGCCTACATCCAGCCGGACAAGCTCAGCGCCGTCAAAGAGGAACTATTCAAAGCCGACGTCTCCAAACTATCCGTCGTCGCCAACGCCGTCGGTTGCGGCCAACAGAAAGGCTACACCGAAGCCTATCGCGGAATCGTCACCGAAATTAATCTTCGCCCCAAAACCCGCATCGAGATTGCCGTGAACGATGAATTTGTGAAGTGTACGATCGACGCCATCGTCAAAGGCGCTCGCAGCGGCAAGATCGGCGATGGCAAAATCTTTGTCATCCCGATGGAAGAGTGCATCCGCATCCGTACCGGTGAAACCGGACAAGATGCCATCGGTTAAATCCCACGAAGAGAATCTACCAGTGAATTATGACTTGTGACCCTTCCCGGCTCAGGCGATTCACCTTACTCTTCGCGCATGTCCTTTGGTTTGAGCAGTGCTTCCCTTCGCCTTCGGGCCCTCTCCCGCCAGATGATGGCCAAGTTCGCCACCGGTGATGAAATCCGGCTTCTGCTGCTGGCCGCCGTCATCGGCGTGGTCACCGCCGCCGCAGCAGTGGCATTCCATGAACTCATCGATATCACCCGCCGCCTGCTCTACGAAAAACTCGACCCCATCGTCAATCTCTATGGCCGTGGTATCGCCTGGCTGGTGATCATTCCTGCGCTCGGCGGTCTGGCGGTCGGTGTCATCAGCCGTTTCATCATGCGCGCCCGAGAAGGTCACGGCATCGTCGACGTCATGGAATCCGTCATCCGTTCACGCGGGTACGTCAAACCTCTATCCGCGGTCGAAAAAATTCTCACGAGCGCCATCACCATCGGCTCAGGGGGCTCCGCAGGCGCGGAAGGCCCCATCGTGCAAATCGGCGCGGCCGTTGCATCGGGGGTCGGGCATTTCTTCCAATCCGCCAAACCGTTCATGCCCCTGCTCATCGGCGCTGGTTCCGCCGCCGGTATCAGCGCGATCTTTAACTCCCCGTTCGGTGGCGTCCTCTTCACACTCGAAGTCATCCTCCAGGATTTTTCCATCCGCGCCTTTACCCCCATCGTGCTGGCCAGCGTTGTTGCCAATGTCACCACCCAGGCCATCTTCAGACTCATCCACCACACCGCCGTCTACCGCGCCATTTTCGCGCTGCCCGATTGGGAACTCAGCCGACATCAGGCATTGGATTTCGGGCAACTCCCCAACTACATCCTGCTGGGTCTTCTCTGCGGAACCGTCGGCGTCGTGCTCATCCGAATGATGTATCGGGCCGAAGAACAATTCGGAAAAATCCCGATCCCGCGCTTTCTAAAACCGGCCCTTGGCGGTGCACTGCTCGGTCTGATCGGCGTCGTCTACATTATGGTCTTCGGTTGGATCATGCTAGGTCAGCGCAAACCGTTCGAGTTCGCCCAATACCCCATGCCCGCCTTCTTCGGTGACGGTTACGGCGTTATTCGCCAACTGCTCGACGGGTCTGTCTACCATTCCATTCATCTCTATCAAGCCGCACTGCTTTTGGCATTTCTCTGCATCGCCAAAATCATCGGCACCTGCCTTACACTCGGCAGCGGTGGCAGCGGCGGAATCATCGCGCCATCACTCTTCATCGGTTCCACCGCCGGTGCAATCCTCGGCCTGGTCCTCCGCAAAGCCGGCTGGCATCAAGTCCAACCGGAAGTCTACGCGCTCGTCGGAATGGGTGCCGTGCTGGCTGCCGTCGTGCATGCCCCGTTAGCGTCGATCCTAATCGTCTTCGAACTCACGCACGATGACAAAATCATTCTCCCCGCCATGCTCGCCTGCATCTTCGGCACCGCCACCGCCCGAATGCTCTACCGCGATTCCATCTACACCCTTGCACTTCGCCATCGCGGCGTGCGCCTAGGCACGATGGCCGATCTGACTATGCTCCGTCGTCTCAGTGTCGACCAGGTTGAACTTGAAAAAACCCCGCAAGTCAAAGAATCCAATGAGCTCCGTGCCGTGCTGGATCTGGTTATCCTCACCGATGCCCGCAATTTCATCGTGACTAACAATCACGGCTCCTACACCGGAATCCTCCTTATGGAAACCATCCAGGCCGCCCTGCTTGATCGCGAAGCCATCCCCCTCTTGTTAGTCTCCGACCTATCCCTCCGAGGCATCCCCACCGTCAAACCCACCGACGACCTGGCCTCCATCCTGGACTCTCTAGCCAAGCACAACGTCGATCACCTCCCCGTGCAACCTGGCAACCCCACTGAAGCCCCCACCACCATGATCAGCCGCGCCGCTCTCCTCCGACGCTACCACCACGGCCTCCTCCAAAAAACCTGATCCAACCCCCGTAGCATGGGCACCAGCCTATGTCTTGATTCCCAAAAAGTTGCAACTTCCCAGAATCCGCTCTAACGCTTCCCCGTGGCACGGGCTTCCAGCCCGTGTTAGCGACTTAACACTTAAGATAAATCTGATTCCCAAACCACAAAAAATCAGTTCTCCACACAGCCTGAAATTCAACCCCCAGCCTTCTCTGGAACGCACCCACATTCCGGGCACCTATCCGGCGTCGCCCGAAGATCATACCCGCACTTCGCACACAAACCCGCCGCATATTTTCGCCGCCGCAGCCAAGCCCGCAGAACACATGCCGGTAAAACCGATGTGACCAACGCGAGAAACGGAAGTGGAAATGTGACCGACCTTGTGATGTTCAGATTGTCGCCGTCGTGATTCGGAAGTGAATGGGCAAGTTCAAATCCCAAGAGTCGAACGTGCCTTAATTCAGACCAATTGAATAGGTATGACTCGCCATAAGGATAACCCTTCGGGGACGATCCCCATTGGACAAGCGGTGAGATCAAGAGGACTTGTCCTCCACGAACATACCATTCTGCATATTCGGATTGAATGCACAGTCCGCCGCAGTCACTCACGACCCAATAGCGTTGTCGATAAACCGGTGTCGCGCCGGAACTCGATCCCGTTCCGCCTGTCCAACCGATACGATCCGCCGCCCAGAAGCTTCGCACGGAAAGCACCATCGCCGCCAAGCACACTAACAGCGACAACGCCGCGAGCCCGACGAACATCCCCTGCCGCAACTTCTTCATGCCGTCACCTTTTCAGGAATCGTTCCACACTCCGGACAACGGTCGGGTGTGGCGCGGAGGTCGTAACCGCAGACACGGCAGAATCCCACACGGATTCGCCGCCGTCTCAGTCGCTTCCGAACCATGCGTCCGAACGGCAGAACACTTCCCATGCCGAAAACGAACCAGAGCGGCACAACGAAGCGGCAGTCGTAGATAATACCGGTTTGGGATGGACGATGTACCGATTCGTAACCGAAACCCAAACTGTTCGTTTGCCCCAATGTCGCTCGAGTGTCCGACACTGCGAACCGATCCCAGACAACGCCATTCCGCTGAGGTTGACGTACCGAAGAATCGCTTTCCGCCGTAATCCTATGATAAATGGCGACCTCATCTCGAAGCCCCGCGATACCGCGCCGATCCGTCCCAGAACTGCCAGCCCGCGACTCCCAATGAACATCTTCAAAGCGGCCCAAAGGCCCCAGATTATTGTACCATTGCAGCAATGACGCTGCGCAGATCAGCAACGACAGCAAGGTGAGCCCATTAAAGATAATCCGCCGCAGTCGTTTCATGCTTTGACTTTCTCAGGAACCGTTCCGCACTCCGGGCAGCGGTCGGGCGTGGCGCGGAGGTCGTAACCGCAGTCGGGACACAGACCTGCTTCAAGTCGTTTCCGAATGCGGTATCGCTTGTGCCGACAGAATACCCACATTGAGGGATGCGCAAGCGTGATAAGAAGTGCCGCCCAGGAAGGGACGATAATAACCCTCCTAACTTTGCTTGCATCAGTCGTATGACTTCCCCAGCCGAACGAGAATCCAGCCCAGTCGAAGATATATGGGATTTCTGGCGGCCCATAGCCAAACAGTCGCGGCTCCGGCGCTGTGGCGTAGGTCCTGGTGTGGAAACCGAGTGCTTCTTTTGAAACCCCTGCTGGGTCTGTCGTCCAGTACATCCAGAAATATCCCTTAGAGCCCGCAAATTGGCATTCGCTACGGTGCCGAGTCCAGAACGCAAATCTCGCCGTTGAGTAACTCTCCACCCACAACCCCACCACCCCCGTGCACAAAAGCAGCGAAATTACAGTCGCTGTGTTGAGGATGAATCGGCGGAATCGCTTCACGCCCGACATCTTACCGCGCCATGGGTTTGAGTCTTGGGTTCTGGAGGTTGGATTTCACTGACCCGCCGTGGCCGGGACGCTCCCGCACTCGGGGCAGCGGTCGGGCGTGGCGCGGAGGTCGTAACCGCAGGTGAGGCAGAGGTTGTCGCGATTGTTCCTCGTATTGCATCGCCTTCGCATCATTTGCCAAATCCAGATAGCGGGAAGAATCGCAAATACCGATATGGCGTGCCAAAGGCTGAACGTGACGAAAACTTGTCCTGTCTCGTGGTAATACTCAGCCTCCAGCCGACGCGGACCTAGTTCTTGTGGCATCGGATATGGGTAGGTTATGCGATGAAACCCACGTAGCATAGATCGGTAGATCTGCTGAATCTCGTCCCGAATCTTGGGATCGGCATCCGTCGGAATGCGCTCCGGTGTAAAACTTGCATGCGCGAAGCCGTCGCCGGTAATGACCTCGATATCCCAAAGCGTGTTGGCTGTGCAACCATCCCAGTTCCACGAATCCGAAATCCAGCAACTCCGCACCCACAGTCCTCCCGTCCATGCGCACAGCAGCAATGTCAGCAACGTCAGCCCGTTGAAGATAATCCGCAGAAGCCGCTTCATCCCCTCATCCTACCGCGCCCATCGAAAAACCGTCCGATGGCGGGTCGCCCAGCGAATGGTACTTCAACCTGAGCTATCAATGGGCCATCAGCATTCCGGGCATCGCTCTTTGCCGATACGCAGTCTTGTAGGGTCCGCTGGTAATCCTGCGGACCGTCTCTCTGCACGTCGAGCAAGGGTCCGCAGGAGTACCAGCGGACCCTACGTACTGTCACGGATGTTCAATGCGAAAATCCGAGGATGGGTCAACTACTATGGAAGGTACTACCCGACGGCGCTCAGGCGAGCTTTCCGCGCACTCAATCGGCGGTTGGTTCGCTGGACGCGAGGCAAATACAAGCGATTCCGG
>JBBRMF010000145.1:0-13000 GCA_038230975.1 Tepidisphaerales bacterium | reverse complement strand
TGGGGGCAGAGGTCATCCTCGTCGGCCCGCCAACGCTCCTTCCCAAATCCTTCGAGCAATTGGGCGCGCGGGTCCATCACAACTTCGATGAAATCATCGGTGAAGTCGATGTAATCAACATGCTCCGCGTGCAATTCGAGCGCATTAAAACCAGTCAGTTCCCCACCGTCCGTGAATTCACCCGCCTCTTCGGCCTGAATCAGGAACGCTTCGCGCGCTGCAAAAAAAACATCTTCGTCATGCACCCCGGCCCGATGAATCGCGGCATCGAAATCTCCTCCGGCATCGCCGACGGCCCACAGAGTGGGATTTTGAAGCAAGTGACGAACGGCCTGGCGGTGCGGATGGCGGTGTTGTATCTGGTGACGCATACATAAGGTACGCGAACAAAATGGCATCCATTCTCATCCAACACGGCACGATCCTTGACCCCTCCTGCAATCTCGAACGACGCACCGATCTTTTGCTCCGCGACGGTAAGATCGCCGCGATCGGTGAAAATCTTGGGCCGGCCGATCAAACGATCGACGCGACCGGTTGTTATGTCACCCCCGGTTTGATTGACGTTCACGTTCATTTCCGCGAGCCCGGCGATGAAGAGGAAGAAACGATCGCCTCCGGTGCTGCAGCGGCGGTGGCGGGTGGATTCACCACCGTCTGCTGCATGCCCAATACCAAGCCGCCGCTCGACAACGAGGGTCAGATTGAATTCATCCTGCGTGAAAGCCAGCGGGTTGGTTTGGCGAATGTCTATCCCGTCGGTGCGATTACCAAGGGGCGCGAAGGGAAGGAACTTGCCGAGATTGGTTCGATGCACGAACGCGGCGCCGTCGCGTTTAGCGATGACGGCGTCGGTGTGAACGATGTGTCCGTCATGCGCAAGGCCCTTCAATATTCAAAAATGTTCGACACGGTTCTAATGCAGCATTGCGAGGACCACGCTCTGGGTGGCGGCGCGATGCACGCGGGGGTTGTGTCTACGACGCTCGGGCTCGGCGGCATTCCTGCCGAAGCCGAACAGTTGATGATTGCGCGCGATTGCCTGCTCAATCGCACGATCGGTTGCCGCTATCACGTTCAGCACATCAGCACGGCTTGGAGCGTCGAACTGATCCGCCAGGCCAAGCGAGATGGTCAAAAGGTGACCGCCGAAGTAGCCCCCCACCATTTGCTTTTAACGGATGAATGCTGTCGATCGTACGACACGAACTTTAAGATGAATCCTCCGCTTCGTTCCGCCGCCGACGTCGCCGCGTGCATCAAAGGCGTCAAGGATGGGACCATTGACATCCTGGCCACCGACCACGCGCCGCACCTGGCGGAGGAAAAAGAGCTGGAATTCCAGTATGCTCCTTTCGGCATCATCGGACTTGAATGCGCATTGCCTTTGTACATCAAGGCGCTCGTGGAACCGGGCCATATTGGTTGGATGAAGCTGATCGAGCTGATGACGATTGCCGGCGCAAAAATCGTACAACTGCCCAAGGGTACTCTGGCTTTAGGCGCCGATGCTGATGTGACGTTAATTGATCCCAACTTATCCTGGAAAATTGAATCCAATCACTTTGTAGGTAAAAGCCGCAATTGCCCGTTCGAAGGTTGGCGGGTAAAAGGCCGTGCGGTTGTCACGATTGTGGGCGGGCAAGTCAAATGGCAATTAAAGAGGTAGGATAGCGACCCGAAAAAGGGAGCATAGCTCAACGGTTAGAGCAGGGAACTCATAATTCCTTGGTTCTCGGTTCGAATCCGAGTGCTCCCATTAAACTAGATTGCAACGCAACTCTCATTGTCCGGTAGTCATCAACACGCCCAATCGAATCAAACTGGAATGCCTGCGCGGATGAAATCATGGCTGGCGATTCACTTTCATTCTGCTATGTCTCGCTGATCATTCTGACGTCATTGGTATCTGCGGCCCTCGGCGCTCCTACCCCCGATTTTGTGACCGAAGTGCGGCCCATTTTTGAGAGGCATTGCCTCAACTGCCACGGGCCGGATCGGCAGAAAAGCGGATATCGGCTGGATGTGCGTGAGATTGCGTTGAAGGGAGGCGACAAGGAGGAGCGGCCCATTTTGCCGCATGATTCAAAGCGCAGTCCGCTCATTCGATATGTAAGCGGCGACGACGTCGAAATGTCGATGCCCCCGCTGAAGAGCAAGTCGCCACCACTCACACGCGCGGAGGTGGCAACGCTGCGAGCATGGATCGATGCTGGAGCCGCCTGGCCGGAAAGCGCAAACGCCAAAGTGATCGCGCCATTGGATTGGTGGAGCTTGAAACCGGTCGCCAAGCCGACGGTTCCAGTCGGGGGTCAGAATCCGATTGACGCATTCATCTCGCAGAAGCTCGCAGAAAAGCATCTAAAATTATCGCCGCAGGCGGAAGCACGCACGTTATGCAGACGTCTTTACTTCGATTTGATCGGTTTGCCGCCTTCACCCCAGGAGATGGATCAGTTCGAACAATCACTTGTTCAGGATTCGACTGCCTACGAAAAACTGGTTGATAAGCTCCTGGCATCGCCCAGGTACGGTGAACGCTGGGCGCGATACTGGCTCGACCTGGTTCACTACGGCGACACGCACGGCTACGACAAAGACAAGCCGCGCCCCAACGCCTGGCCCTATCGCGATTACGTCATCCGAGCTTTGAATGAGGATAAACCGTACGCCCGTTTCGTTCAGGAACAATTGGCAGGAGATGTGCTTTTCCCCAATACGCGGGACGGAATCGAAGGCCTCGGTTTTATCGCAGCGGGGCCGTGGGATTTCATTGGTCATGCGGAAGTGTCTGAAAGCAAGGTGGATGGAAAGATCGCTCGTCATCTCGACCGCGATGATATGGTCGGCAACGCCATCGGCACTTTTTGCAGTACGACGATACAGTGCGCGCAATGTCACAACCACAAATTCGATCCTATTTCGCAGGAGGATTATTACTGTCTGCAAGCGGTCTTTGCGGCGTTGGATCGCACGGATCGCAAGTACTATCGCGATGACAGCCTCAACGCTCGATTTCAGGAGTTGAATCGCCGGCAGACCGAGACTGACACCGCGCTTGCAGTGATCGATGAGCAATTGAAAGCCAAGGCCGGCAAACGGTATATCGCGCTTTCAAAAATGATTGATGCAGCATCCAAGACACCGTCACAGACGCAGGAACTCGCGCATGAGCGCGAGTCTATGCTGCTGAGTTTTGCCGATGACTCTGTAAAAAAGAAGCGGGTTGACCTGAAGTTGGAGAAAACGCGCATCGATACGGAGTTGCACAAGTTACCCGCTCCGAGCTTGGTGTATGCCGGCGGTGTTCATACTGGTAATGGTGCATTTGCCGGCACTGGTGCCAATGGTGGTAAACCTCGCCCGATCTACCTGCTTGCGCGTGGGCAAGTAACACTGCCTGGAAAAGAAGTCCACCCCGGAGCGATCTCGGCGTTGAGTTTTGCCCCCGGCCGATTCTCCCTTCCGCCTGCCGCCGATGAATCAGAACGTCGCGCGGCCCTGGCCAGGTGGGTCACCGATGAACACAATCCCCTGACCTGGCGGAGTATCGTAAACAGGGTGTGGCAATATCATTTCGGACGCGGACTGGTCAGCACGTCGAATGACTTTGGTCGCATGGGCGCAATGCCTACGCACGCCGAACTACTCGACTGGCTTGCCGTGGATTTTCGGGAAAATGGGGGCTCACTCAAACGTCTTCATAAGCAGATTGTCATGAGTCTTACCTATCAGCAGTCGTCGGCCGGCAATCCCAAGGCCGAGCTTATGGATACGAGTAACACACTACTTTGGAGGCAAAATCGCCGAAAGCTCGAGGCTGAGGCGCTTCACGATGCCGTACTTGCCGTGAGTGGTGCTCTTGATTTGACGATGGGCGGACCGGGCTGGCAGGATTTTGTACTCGAACATCCGGAGCACTCTCCCCACTATGAGTATGACAAAGCCGATCCGCGTGATGCTAAAACATGGCGGCGTTCGATCTATCGTTTCATCGTCCGTTCGCAGATGCAACCCTTTATGACTGCGCTGGATTGTGCCGACCCTTCGATGCGCGTCGATAAACGCAACGAGAGCATCTCCCCGGCGCAGGCGCTGGCGTTGCTGAACAATGGATTCATGGTGACGCAGTCGGTGGAATTTGCCACGCGCGCAGAACGCGAATTCGGACCGTCATTGCCGGCGCAAGTCGACGGAGCATTTCGGTTGGCTTTGGGTCGCTCACCGTCATCAGTGGAACGGGATCGACTGAATTTGTTTGCCCGAGAACAGGGAATGCCAAACCTCTGTCGCGTGCTGTTCAACCTGAATGAATTTATTTTCGTGGACTAAGAATTTCCCATGCACAATGACTCTCCCTTTCATCGGCCAGATGCTCGATCGGCAATCAACCGTCGGGAGTTTCTGTGGCAAAGCGGCGGTGGGCTGGGCGGTATCGCATTGGCGGCAATGTTGGGACTTGAAGCCAGCGCGGCCGAGCCTGGGGTTCGTCATCCGGCGAGCGTTTACCCAGCCAAGGCCAAGCGAGTCATTCAGCTATTTATGTCCGGTGCCGCAAGCCACATTGATCTGTGGGACTATAAGCCGGACCTCATCAAATACCACGGCAAACCAAGCGATTTTGGTGAGCCTGTCGAGGCATTTCAAGATGGTCTGGGGCCCTGGTTGAAACCCATATGGGATTTCAAACCGTATGGCCAATCCGGCAAGATGATCAGTGATGTGGTCGCGCCACTGGGCGCTTGCGTGGATGACATGGCGTTTATCCACAACGTCGTAGGCAAAACAGGGATTCACTCACAAGGGACATTGTTACAGGCCACCGGCTTTCAACTCCCCGGATTTCCCGGCACGGGGTGCTGGGCAAGCTACGCACTGGGCTCGCTCAATGAAAACCTGCCGACGTTTGTCGTGCTTCCCGATCATCGCGGCTTCGGCAGCAACGGGATGAAGAATTGGGACTCGGCTTTCCTTCCCTCGCAGCACAGTGGAAGCATTATTTATCCCGGAAGTGATACGCCCGTCGCGGATCTGCAACGACACAGGAGTGCAAAATACATCACTCCCGCAAGCGAGGCGGCCGCGCAGAAACTGATGAACACACTGAATCTGGAACACGCCGCGACCCGGGAAGGCGATCCACGGCTTGAGTCGCGCATCCGAAGCTATGAACTGGCCGCCAAGATGCAACTCGCCGCTCCTGAAGCACTCGATCTCAAGGCCGAACCGGCTCATATTCTCAAGCTCTACGGGCTGGAGCGCGGTCCTCAATCGTGGCCCGCTGAAATCAATGCCGAGGAAGAAACATTCTACTTCTCACAGAAGTGTCTCGCAGCTCGCCGACTACTGGAACGGGGTGTGCGGTTCGTGCAGATCTGGAGCGGAAACGACAATGGATTCCCTCGCCGCAACTGGGACTCGCACGAAGATATCGAGCGCGATCACGGTCCATTGGCACGGGGCATGGCTCGCGGAACGGCTGCTTTAATTCAGGATCTCAAGCAGCGCGGAATGCTCGACGATACACTCATCCTGTGGACCACGGAGTTTGGTCGAATGCCCAGCACCCAGGGCGGCAAAGGTCGCGATCACAACCCGTATGTTTTTACGAATTGGATGTGTGGTGGCGGCATCAAGGGTGGGGTAACTGTCGGAGAAAGTGATCACTGGGGCTACAAACCCGCCGACAGAAGTAGCTCAACGCTCGTCTACGACATCCATGCGACGATGCTTCGCCTGCTTGGCATCGAACACACAAAGCTCACTTGGCGGCACAATGGAATCGACCGTAGATTGACGGATGTTCATGGCCATGTCATAGACGCGCTGATCGCGTGAAGCTTGTTGCCAGAGGCTCTTTTTTGACGCTTCCTGTTCGACGGTGAGAGTTCGACGCAGAACAGTTGTTTGCGGCTTCTACAACAGCCTCGCAGTGCCCCACGTGAAAATACTAGAGCGTTTCGCAATTTGGTGTAACGACATCACTCGGTGCCACGGGTCGCGGTACTCCGAGACCTGTGCGTTTCGGCGGGCCGGTGCCACGGGTCTCGGAGTACCGCGACCCGTGGCACCCGACATCGGGCAACCTAGCAACCTGAAAAATGCCCTAAGGGTTGCGAAGGCTAGCCAATCTACTTTGGATTGGCGGCTGGCTTGGTTGTCGGCATTGTCGGCATTGTCGACGGTTTCGTTGCCGGTGGGATAGGAACCACCGTAAGCCAGGCGGCATCTGTTTGATCCACCCATTCCTGGATAACGTCTTTCTCCTGACGCAAGAGGTACGGCACCGAATGAACTTCAGGATGCTTCACGTCGGTCCCCAGGATCATGAAATGCACCACATCGTTCGCCGGTGCCGCATCGGCGGCCGCGGTCAGAGCGATCGCAATCTCTCCGCCCTTGGGTGGAACTTCAGCGCTGGTCGCGGTGACTCCCTTGGGCAGCCCTGTCGCCACGGCGATGAGCCCTGCGGAATGTCCATCTTTTCGACTGACGTTCAGTTTGACGGTGGCCGACTTCCCAGGCACCAACCGAATGGCGTGCGTATCAATCGTAGCCGTCACCGTCGGGCTCGGATGTTTAATCTCCAGTCGATACATCGCATCCAAGGCGCCTTTTCCAAAGAGGTCGGACAGCGTTAGATAAAAATCCCCGTCAGCACCCGCGGTCCAATCCTGAGTCACATCCTGTGATATGCCGCCCGCGTTTGCAGTGGCTACAACCTTTCCGTCGCGATTCTCCACATGCAGCAATGCGTCAAGCGGCGAATTCAATATCCCAGTGCGAACGATGAATCGCACTTGTTCGTCTTTTTTCAGGGCTATTTTGAAACGATGCACTTCACCCGCTGATTGAATCCGACCCGTAATATTGATCGGTACTGGAAGAATCACGCCTTCTTTTCTCGCTTCCTGATCGAGCCATTCCGGCCCGTCGCCTACTTCGGCGCGCAGCCATCCATCTCCACCAGGGGTTGGAATATTGATGAAGGTTTCCAGTCCGGTAATCGAGTTCGGATCGAAAGTCACCTCACTGCCCGCTCCTGTCGGCGGAATGTTCCAACCCTGTAGATGCAGTTGGGATTTCTCCTTTCTGCTAATCCCTGAAGGTAAGCAGAATCTCGCGGCCGGACCAGTCGTCAGGTGGAGCCGGTACAGATCACCCTTCCCACCTGCCAACTTCACATCGGCGGCAGGTGGAAATGAAAACGCCGAAACCCGAACCACGTAGCGACCCGGTTTCTCGACGCGGTAACTGAGTAAGGGATCAAGCCCAAGTCCATCGTGCGCAAACGCGCATTCAATTCCGTCGGGATCGAGCAAATGCAACATCGGGTCCATCGACGAGCCAAGTCGCCGTCCCTGCAAGCTTGCGACCAGGCATGTCCCCTTTTCCAACTTAAGAGCGTAACAATCCACGTCGCCGGACTTGTCGAGTTGGCCGTTGATCGTGACCGGCAATTTGGAAATCGTCTGCGCCGCGCGAAGCTCATCATTCGGCTCGATTTCAAGAGCTTCCAGCGAATCCCCGATCACAAAGCACCGAAGCGCGGACGCGCCATCCTCAGTGTACAACCGCAACAAATGCGGGCCAACCGTGGCAGTGGGATCAATCTGAATGGCGAGGGCGCCCTTCTCCTTGGCCGCCTTTAAGTGAATCGCAGTGGAATCAACCCACCCCTGCACCGGCCATGAATCAAACTTTCCGGCAGCGGTCACCACCACGCTGGTTCCGCGCTGCCCGCCGGCGGGAAACAGATAGTCGAGTACCGGAGGTGCCGCCTGGGCGAGAGCATTGAATGCGAGTGATATCGCGCTCAGCAGCGCGGCGTATCGATATCTCATTAGATACAGCCATAGCCTCAAGAGAAAAGTTCCTTGATCGGTTGTCCGCCGGTCACCAACTGAATCGGTCGCCCGGTATTCGTGTGCAGATGCTCCGTGGGATCGATGCCCATTTTTAAATACAGCGAGGCGGCAAAGTCCTCTGGAGAATGAACGTTGTCCGAAGCGTAATACCCATTGGCATCCGTGGCACCGATGATCTGCCCACGCGGTATTCCAGCGCCGGCGGCGAGAATCGACATCGCATGCGGCCAATGATCGCGCCCGGCATCTTTATTCACCTTGGGAGTGCGCCCAAATTCACCGAGGCACAAAACCAGCGTTGAATCAAGCAAACCACGCTGATCGAGATCGGTGATGAGCGCCGACACACCTTGATCCAGACCGCCCACCTGTGGCCCCTTAAAACTCGTGAATATCGTCTTGTGGTGATCCCACCCACCGGTATAGCAAGTGACGAATGAAACCCCCACTTCAACCAGTCGACGGCAGAGCAACAGCCTCTGCCCCAAATCGTTGCGGCCATATTGATCGCGCACCGCATCGGGTTCTTTCGACATATCAAACGCCGCCTGGGCCTGAGGCGAAGTGACGAGGCTCATGGCCTGCTGATAATTGCCATCGAAACTGACCGCCGGGTCCTCGGCCAAATCCCCAATCCTCGCCAGGCGATCGAGCGATCGGCGAAGTTCCTGACGGCTCATCTCACGTCCGGCGGCAATTTGCGGCGGAAGCACGACGTCGCGAACGCGAAAGTCTTTGCTATTCGGATAACCTTTAATGACAAACGGAGCGTGACGCGCCCCCAGAAAGTTCGGCCCGCCCGACCGTGTCATTTCAGGAGTTGTCATGTAACCCGGCAGCCCGTTCCGGATCCCGCGCTTCCAGGAGACCACCGATCCAAAAGATGGATGAAACGTGACAAACGCACCACATCCCACCGGCACTGGCGTGGGCGCGCCGGTCATCATGTAGTGGTTCCCGCCGCCATGGTTGGGATCCTTATGACACACGGAACGAATCACGGT
Organism: Tepidisphaerales bacterium; assembly: GCA_038230975.1. Taxonomy (GTDB): domain Bacteria; phylum Planctomycetota; class Phycisphaerae; order Tepidisphaerales; family Tepidisphaeraceae; genus JANXVV01. The sequence goes on along the minus strand of JBBRMF010000145.1, from coordinate 4,128 downwards.
GAATTTGTCGGCAATCTTGGCCAGCTTCGGAATGGCTTCCGAAAAATGCACGCCTGGTATCGCCGTCGGAATGGACTTCAGTTCCCCGCGCACATCAACAGGGGCATTGGGCTTGGGGTCGAATGACTCGAAATGGCTCGGCCCACCGTCTAGCCAGATGAGGATACAGTTCACGTTCTTTGGACTATTACTCCCCTTCGACTGGGCGGCCACCGCGGCGCTTGCGCGTTGCCGCAACAAATCAACGAAGCTCAGGCCGAACAGCGCGCCGACTCCAAGTTGCAGGAAATCTCGCCGCGGTGTGCCCTGGCAATTGCGAGTCGGTTCAGACATGTTCGCTCCTGTACGCCAATCTTCCATTCAGCATTAGGCAGATCGCATGGGTTTGTTGAAAAAAGATTCAGTGATTGAACACAAATTCCGCTGAATTGAGCAGCGCCCACAAAAGATCTTCGGTTGCCGTCTGACGCGTCGCGCCTTGAACCTTAAATGCGCCGAGTGCCAGTTGGCGTTCATCGGCCGTCGGGTATCGCGAATAAGTCGAGAGGTACAGGTCGATCACGATTCTCTCCGGCGATCGCGGGCTTGCCGCCAAGGCGGCGGCACGACCCGTCGGATCCGCTATTCTCGTCATCAAGCGCGTGGAGTTCATCAGATGCAACGCCTGCACGATCGTCCCATCACGATCCCGTTCACACGGCGGATCGGCACTGGAATTGGGGCGGTTGAACGCATCCAGAAAATCCGATTCCAGCCGATTGTTCCAGACCTGCATGGCACGACCGCCGGGAGCAAGACCAGGCAGTGGTTCCGACACTCCGGTGACAGCCGTTACCGCATCCAGCATCGCCTCAGCTGATGGACGGCGGCGATACCAGCGCGAAAAATTTTTCGTGTCGCGTACGTTCGTCTCGTTCGTTAAAGAACTTGCTTGATAAGCGCGCGATTGCAAAATCGTCCGGATCAAATGCTTGATGTCGTGGCCGTTTGTGACGAAGTCTTTGGCCAGCGCCTCAAGAAGTGGTTCATTGGTTGCCGGATTAGAAACGCGCATGTCATCGACCGGCGTAACAATGCCGCGCCCCATCAGTTCAGCCCAAACGCGATTGACAAGTGCTTTGGCAAAAAATGGATTCTCCGGCCGGGTCATCCACTCTGCGAACACCTCGCGCGGGTCACGAGATTCTTTGATCTCCATCGCCGGCGAATCCGGTGCGCGTGCGTGCATCACTTCACCGGTGACCGGATGTTTGACGTCCCCACCGGGAGCGAACCAGACATATTCCGCCTCACCGGAGATCGGCGCGGAAATTCCCTGTCCCTTCCGCTTGATCGGACCAAAGAAAGCGGCCAACTGGTAGAAATCATCCTGGCTCCACTTTTCGTTGGGATGATGATGGCACTTCGCGCATTCCAATCGAACACCCAAAAACACCTGGCTGAAAAGTGTCGTTAAATCGGCTGGTTCACGGCGATCGCGGTAGATCACCACCGGGCCATCGCGGTGCGTGTTGCCCTGTGCCAGCAGTATCTCGCGCGCGAACTGATCGTAGGGTTTGTTTCGACGGAAACTATCACGCAGCCATTGATCGAAAATATAGACACTCTTCACACCCACGCGATACGGATTCGGCCGCAACAGATCGGCCCACTTGTTGGCCCAGCAGTCGCCGTAACGAGAATCGGCAAGCAACCGATCAATGAGCTTTGTGCGCATTTTCGGGTCATGGCTGGCCAGGTAATCCGCCGCCTGGGCCGGTGTCGGTAACACCCCTATGACATCGAGTGAAGCGCGACGCAGAAACTCGGCATCCGTACATTCAGCAGAAGGCAGAATCCCCAAACTCTTCAGGCGGTCGTAAACCAGCGGATCGATGAAGTTATTCACCGGCAACGCCGAATACTGCGATTCAGCCAGTATATGCTCGGCCGGAATGATGATTCGCGTGACGTCCACCCGCCCCATGAACCGCGCGACGATTGCCGTTTCGCCCGTCACGGAACCGACATGCACAACGCCCTCCTCGCTGACTTTCGCAATTTCCTTATCGTTGCTGGCGAAGTCGGCCAAAGTCGTCACATCGCGATTGGAGCCGTCAGAATACCGAGCAATCAATCGCAGCAATTGCTTCGCTCCATGCGGATATCGACCCTGCTTTGGTGTGACATCGACCGCCACGAGTACTGGTTCACCCGGCTGAGCATAGGGCATTCCCTGGCCGATCCACCGCACCAGCAATCGATAGACATCTGAATCCTTGTCCAATCGCTTGCCTCCGCCATGTTTTACATCGAGCGTTGGCTTCTTTAGTAGAAGGCTCTCTTCCGGAGCAGCCGGAAAAAGACGCCGCCCATGGGCGCTTTTCACAATCGCCACAAAATCGGATTTGGGATCGTAGGCGAACACCGACAGCTTGAAACCCGCCTGCCCCAGCGGCTTGGCATGACACGCACCTGCATTGCAACCAGCGCGGCTCAGGGCGGGCATAATGTCATTTGCGAAACTGATTGGAGCAGAATGAGTCGCCGCCAATTTTTCACGGGCGGCCGGCATGTTCAGCGCAAGTTTTTCGACTGGTTTATCGCTCGTGGACGACCACGCCAAAACAGATCCATCGTGGCAACCCCCGTAGACCATTCCATCCCGTGCAACGACTGCCGAATAAAGTACGTCCCCGGCGATCGAAAACGTTTTCTCCGCGCGTTCCTTATTCTCAACAGAAGAAAATCGAGCCACGCCATCTTCAGCGGCGGACAGTATGAGTTTGTCGCTGACCCATCCAAGACTCGTGATACCCGCAGGATTCGTCAACAGCGATGTGGTCTGCTCATAAGTTTTGCGATCCCAGATTTTGATCTCTTTATCCGCTCCGCCTGAGGCCAATCGCTTACCGTCGGGGCTCAATGCAACCGCCATCACCGGACCTGTGTGCCCTTCAAATTTGGCGATTTCTGTGCCCTCGGGCAGTTTCCAGCCTTTGACTAATTTGTCGGCACTCGCGGTATAAAGAATGCCATCGGACCCCATCGTCATTGAGAAGATCGCATCCGAATGGGCTGTCCAGGATTGAAGCGACTTCGCATCCTTTACGCTCCAAGCTCGAATGATTCCCGGAAACGCCGGCTCACCCTCACCCGCCAGCAACGTAAGATTGTCGGGTGTAAACGCAATCGCCATCACGCGGCCTGCGAAGCCGCCAAAGGTTTGAACGGGTGCTCCCGCTTTGAGATCCCACAGCCTCACTTTGCGAAACCCGCCGATAGCTAACATTTTTCCGTCGCTGGTCCATGCCAGCGAGTAGATCACCTCATGGGGCGTGCTTGTTTCAAAGAAGATGGGTCGCTCTTTTTTCGACAGGTCGTACATCAGGATTCTGTCGCCGCGAGCGATGGCAAGACGAGTCTGGTCGGTCGAAAGTGCAAGAGCCAACACGGGATGATAACCATCAGGCAATGGTTGAAGTGTGACAGGGCGGGTCGTGGGAACCAAAGCGATCTGCGGCTCGAGCATCACCTTTGAATCCCAGGCGGCACCTGCGTCAATCCAATCGCGCACGACCTTCATCTCGTCCGGAGACAGTTGACGTTTGGGCGGCATGTGCGGGTCAGCATCGGTCGAGAGCGCATTGGCGAGCGGGCTTTTAGACGCCTGGCCAGGAAAGAGTGCTTCGCCCTCATCCCCACCCGCAATCGCGTCTTGCCTTGATGAAAACGACAGCCCGCCTTTTTTCTTTTCCGGATTGTGACAGGAATAACAGTTGTTCCGAAGCACTGTCATCGCTCGGTGAGTCAGATCGATCGCAGGCTGAGTTGCAGGAGCCTTATCTTGCGCGGATACGACCAGCACATTTACGCATACCGCCATAATCACAAGTATGAATCTCACGCGTGCCGCCATGACGTTGAATACGCTCAAGTCATGCAACTGTGAACTAATTCCGCCGGATCGTATATCACTCGACAATTACAGATGAGAGAAATCCAGTTCGGGTGCGTGACAAGATCGGCGGGTATTATCCCCTCTCCTGGTACTCCGGGGGAGGGAAGGGTGGGGGTCTTTTTCGATAAATTGACGTGGTTCAGCGGATTTCCCCCACCCCAACCCTCCCCCGGAGTACCGGGAGAGGG
>JBBRMF010000144.1:0-13072 GCA_038230975.1 Tepidisphaerales bacterium | reverse complement strand
TGAGCGGGAATCCGCTGGCGGTTGAGCAAGCGGTGAAAGTGGTGACGGCGATTGTGAATGAAGTCAGCGTTGTGAAGCCGGAGGCGATCGCGATTGCGCTGCGAGTGAATGGAGAGTTGCTTGCGGCGTTGTCGCCGGAGAATGCAAGCTGGCTGGCGGTGGCGCAGGGGCAGGTGGCGTTGCTCGAAAAAACAGCGCTCGCGGAATTTTCTGAAAATGTCCGCCTCGGAAAACTGGAGGCCAACGCACAGATCAGCAAGACGCAGCAGCAGTTGATTGCGGCGCTGGCCCAGATCGTATCGCGATATGCGGCGCAGGCTCCGACGGCGATTGAAAAGTTGCGCGGTAGTTTGCAGCCGTGGATGAACGCGGGTTATTTCCCGGTGGCGGAAGATGCTTACAACCAACTGGTTGCCGCAGTGCCGGAATCGCAACAGCGCGACGTGAAATTGGGGATCGTGCAACTGTGGATTCAGAAGGCGATCAGCGACGAGCAGCATCTGGCGGCTGCGGGGATGGCCGAGCCGCGCAAGCTGGACGGTTCGTTGGAGAAGGCACTTCAGTCGTTGTTCGCGATGCAGGCGGGGTTGGAGAATAATGATCCGTTTTTAGCGCGGGTTCGCGGTGAGATCGATCGGATTGTCGGGCATTACAAGCAGATTCAATATTTTGAGGTGGCTGCCGTCGCGATTGGGGTGAAGGCAGTCGGTGTGAATCCGCAAGCGGAAATTTATGCTCAATTTCAACTGGCGGTGCTGGGGGATGAGAATGCGCGGCGGGAGATCGCGGCACTTCTTAAGCAATACAATGCGACGGATAAGCTGACGCTGACCGATGCGACGAAAGCGTCGATCGCGGCGTACGAAAAATTCCTGACGGATCATCCGGCCGACCCATTGGCGATGCGGGCGGCGGAGGGTGTTTTCGCGATTGCGAGTTCGTTTGAGCAATTCGGGGCGTATGACGTGGCGGCGGGAATCGATCGCGATTTCGCAGCGTTTGCCGAGAAAAACCCGGTGTTGGCGAAGGCGATTCCCGGAAACAGCAGCGTTGCGGAAAAGGCCGCGTTTGCGGCGGTGACGGTGGCGGATGTGAAAGCCCGCGCGGCGATGACGAAATCGACGGCGAAATCGGCTCAGGAGAATAAGGGAGTCGCGGTGCCGCCGTTGAAAATCAGCGATGAATTTGCCGCGGCGATTGCGGCATATAAGCAGTTTGTGAAAACTGCTCCGAACAGTCCGTTTGTGAGCCAGGCGGTGCTTCGGGTCAATGCGATCGCACTGGATTATGCGCGGGCGGATGCTTGGGATGTGGCGGACGGAATTTATGCAGGATTGCTGGCCGACCAGTGGGGGACGCGCGAACCGGAACGGATCGATTTTAGCCGAGGGCTTTGCCAGATCGGCAAAGTGATGCCGGAGCACGCGAAGGAAATGCTTTCGACGTTGCTGGGAACGCGCGGCAATGCGGATGGAGGGTCCATCAACGGTACGTTCGCGCGGCTGGATGTCGCCGACAAAAAACTCATTGAGGTTAAAGGAAAGCGGGCGATAGATGAGTGGAGCGAAATAAGATCGTTTAGCCGCATATCGCAACCGGCAGGAGCAGTGTCGGTGGATCAGCCGATGGCTCCGGCGAACAAGCCGGCGTCCGGTCCGACGGCCAGCTCCTTTAGCGCCGGCGATTTGCAAGGGGGCGGCGGGGGATTTGGAGGCGCCGGCGGTGGCCGGTTTAGCGGAGGTGTTGCGCTATCGGATGAACGATCCAAGGCGGACGGCGATGCGCTGGCGGCGATCTCCCGGCAGGAAGCGCGCCGTGCCAGCCAGGTAGCGATGCTTCGAGACCGTGAGACCAATCTACACTCCACGGCGGCCAACGGGTTGATGCAACAGCCGGTTCAGATTAAACAACAAGGTCAGCAGGTTGAATCGATCCCCGTTCTTTCGCCGGAAGAACTGGCTCGCCAGCAACTGGCGCTGGATGCGGCTTACAAAATTTTTCAGAATATCCTGACCAAACACACCGATACGGCCACCGCGGTGCAGGCGCGCGGTGAGATTACGATCGAGATGAATTACTGGCGCGGGATCGACCAATGGCAGCGGGCGGCGGCGATGGGGGAAAAGTTTTTGGCCGACAATCCGACAGATCCACAGTTGCCGCACTTGCGGCTGGGGATTGCGACGGATCATCTAGCTTATGCGTCGAAGAGACTCGATGCCCGAACGACAAGCCAGGAAATGTTGGCGGAAGTGACGAAACGATTCAACGCGGCGCGGGTGGAACTGGCGAAAGTATCGGCGGATTTCCCGGAAGAAAGAGCGTTGATCGAAGATGCGCAATGGCGGATCGCCACGAGTTTCTTGACGCAGGCTCGAACAGTGGATGGGTTTAGCGCGACGCTTGCGCGTGGGCAGTTTGTGCGAGCCGCGACGGAGCTTCGGCGGGTGGCGCGCGAGTATGCATTGCATCCGCAAATCGGCAATATTCCGCAGATGCTCTGGGACATTTCGATGGAGCTGCACAATCGTAATTATCACGATGAGGCGCTGAGTGTCTGGAATGTGATTGCAATTGACTATCCGACCCTTCCACTGGCGCAACAGGCGCAGGTGATTACGGCGCAGACGTATCAATCGGTGCTGGGCCGACCTTTGCGGGCGGCGGAAGTCTACCTGGAAATTAACGCGGCCAACGGGGGCAATGATGCGGGAATGCAGAACGCGGTGTTCGCGATCGGCACTGATTTGAAGAATCAGAAGCGATGGATTGAATCGCTGCGGGTGCTTGAGAATTTCGTGCAGAGCTTCCCGAGGCATGCACAGGCGGGGCAGGCGCTGACGATGATCGGACAGATCCATCAGGCGAACGATGCGTGGCAGGATGCGATCACGGCTTATCGCCGGGTCATCAATGAATTCCCGGCCAGCGGGCAATGGGTTCAGGATGCGAAGTGGTCGATTGCGGAATGCACGATCAACCTGAGCCAGTGGAAAAATGGGGTGGCGGCGTATGAATCATATGTGGCGTCGTTCCCGAAGGATGGAAAAGTGGCGGAGGCGAATCGTCGGATTGGCGTGCTGAAAGATCTGGCGAACTATCAGAAATTGATCGATGAGAAAGGGCCGAAGGCCTACGATGCACAGTTCCAGATTGCGACGATTGTGAATGTGCAGTTGGGGAATTGGCGCAAGGCAGTGGATGAGTTCCAGAAGGTGGCGACGAATTGGCCGAAGAGCCATCTGGCGGCGGATGCGCTGCATTCGATGGGGCTGTTGTATTTACAGAATAATGAGATCGACGAAGCGCGAACCGCGTTGCGAGCCGTGGCGTCTTCGTATCCGGATAGCCCGTATGCCTGCGATTCACTTTTCCAGGTGGGCAAGAGCTATGAGGATGAGGCGAATCGTCTGAACACGGTGACGCGCGCGGTCACGTTGGAATTGAATAAGGATGTGGCGCAGCGGCGCGCGTACTCCATTTCAAATTCCGTGCGGGCTGAAAATCGCGAGCGGTTCAACGACAAGGTTCAGGAGCTTCGCAAGAGCGGCAAGAAGGAGGCGGCGGAGTTGCAAGCCGCGCAGAATGGTGGGGCGCTGACGCAATATGATGATGCGAATTTCTCGATTGCGGCGGACAATGCGTTTAGAGAGCAGGAGTTTCAGACGGCTGGGCAACTGGCGGATCGACAGGACAAGATCAATGCGGCGTTGCGAAAAGCGGTGGCGGTATATGCCGAGGCGGCGAAAGTGCCGGGTGGGGATAAAGCCGGCGAAGCGCTGCTGCACATGGCGGTGATCTATAACGATCGGCTCGGCGATTCGACGCAGGCGATGACGACCTGGCTGGAGATTGTACGGCAATTCAGTGGTACGGCCGTGGCGGAAGAGGCGAGCTGGCAAATCGCACAACACTATGAAAAGGGTGGGCAATATGCCGAAGCGGTGGAGGCGTACAAATCATTCCTGCGCAACTATCGCCGAAGCCCCAAAGCACCTGAGGCACAGTTCTTTATCGCGGAGAATTACGAACATCTGGGACAGTGGATCAGCGCGATGGATCAGTACACGAACTACGTGCAGAACTTCCCCGAGGGAACGTTGATCCAGAAGGCGAAAGAGCAGATCAGCTTTATCAAAACATACAGGCTTTGAGTACAGAGCAATGACGAATGACGAAATTCGAATGACGAATGGAATATCGGAGAAATCCAAATGAAAATCGGCATCAAATTAGTGGCGGCGATTCTGTTCAGTGCGGTGGCTTCGGTGGGTTATGCGGCACCACCGAGTACGGGTCCGGTGGTGGTTCCGACGACGCAAAACGGAGTGGCCAAGGGAGAGCTTCTGTTCAAGGAGGGGACGGATGCGATGTTCCAGGGGCAATATCCGAAGGCGATTGATTTGCTTCAAAAAGCGGTCGCGGAGGATGGGGCCAAGACGAGCTTTCGCGTTCATTTGGCGCGGGCGTATCGCTATGCCGGCAAGGAAAAGGAGGCGGAGACGTTGCTGGAAGGGGTGCTGAAGTCAACGCCGGATCATGTGGAGGCGGGGCAGTTGTTGGGGGATATTTATTCGAAGCAGGAGAACTGGAAGCGGGTGGTAGAGACGCTGGAGCCGTTGCTGAAGTATCGACATGACTATCCTACTTATCACCTGCTGGCTGAGGCGAAATATAATCTGGATGACCAGGAAGCGGCGCGGAAGTATTTTGAAGAAGCGATCAAGCTGAACCCGAAGAGCGCGACGGATCATTATGATCTGGGGAATATTTATCTGGGTGGGAATTTCTTCTCGCTGGCTGCGGAATCGTATCAACAGGCGTTGGCATTGGGGCTGAATTCGCCGGTGCTGCACTACAAGTTGGGGACGGCCTATTTCAATCTGCGAAACTACTTTGGGCCTATCTCGATTGTGAATGTGAAGGCGGGGAAACCGGGGACGATCAATGAGGATTGGTATCTGATTGAATCGGTGCCGGGACAACCCGAGCAGTTTCGGGTTGCACCGTCGGCGTCGGCGATCTACCAGGTGGCCAAGGCGATGGCGGATGGGATTGGGGATCGGCCGGACATCCGCTTTTTGCAGGCTAATATTTATCTGAATGCAGGTCGGTACCAGCAGGCCAGTGTGATGTTCAAGGAGATCGAACCGAGCATACCGAAAGAAGATAAACCACTGTTCTACTTTTATTACTCACAGGCCGCTTTTGGAACCAGTGATTTTGATGGCTACCTCAAGCTACTCAAGAAGGCGATCGAGCTCGATCCAACGGCGTACGGGCCTACGTTGGTGGATGCCTATGTGAAGGTGGCGGATCAATATAACCAGGCGGGCAAGCTGGATGAGTACATTCAGTATCTGACGCTGGCGGTTGCGCAGAATTCGCAGAATGCGGCGTTGCATTTGCAGCTGGGGGACGCGTACCAGGAATCGCAACAGTATTCTCACGCGGTGACGCAATGGAAGATGGTGCTGGATTTGGAGCCTGAGCATCCGAAGCGGTTGGAGTTGTTGAATTTGATGGGGAAGTATGCGAAGGCTACTACCCAGCCGGCTACACAGCCGGGGGTTCAGAAGGCGGATTTGGGAGGTTGAGACCTCGGTTTATCGACGCCAGCGCATGACGCTGAGGACATTGGAAAAATCATCGGTCCACGGCTCGGCATTCGGGGCCTTCCAGGATTGCCAATGCCCGGTGTTGATGAACGGCTCCAAGCGTGATGAATCAGAAGCGATCAACACCCACTGCGAGGGGGATTTGCCATTGGCTATTTCCGTTGGGGGGACGTCGAGGTCTTCGCGATAGAGGAAGCCACAGTTGGCGTCGTTGGCGAGGGCGGCCAGGACAGGGCGGAGATCGAGGTAGACGTTTGAAGTGTGGATCGCCAGCACGGCATGGGGAGTAAGCTTGCTCAAATAAAGTTGGATGGCTTCGCGCGTGAGCAGGTGAACGGGGACTGCATCGCCGCTGAAGGCATCGAGCACGATGAGGTCATGCCGTGCGTTGCTGGCGTGACTGAGAGTCAGCCGTGCGTCGCCCAAAACCACATTGATGTGGGCTTCGCGATCGCGCGCGGATTGCAGGAAATGGAAACTACCAGAGTGGTCGGCGGCCCAGAGGACGTCGGGGTCGATTTCGTAGTAGGTAAAGGTGTCAGTGGGGTTGGCATAGGCGGCGAGGCTGCCGACACCCAAGCCAATGAGGGCGGTTTGGTGATGGGGTAGTAGTTGGAAGATATCGCCCGCCGGCCCGGTGCGATGGTAGTAGCTGAGGGGTTCGTCGATGGGGTGGTGATTCGCGTCAAAGTGTTGGCGGCCGTGGACGGTGACGCCGTGGAATAGTTCGCGGGTTGAGCGGTCACTTGCAAGGACGATGCGATGCACACCGAAAAAACTTCGCCGCACTTGCAGCGTAACGCCACCGTTTGGGACGTGGAACATCGCAACATAGAGCAGGGCGGCGGTGGTCAGGGCGAATCGCATTTGGCGGGCTCGAAAGGCAAAGCAGATCAGGATCGGAACGCCTGCGGTTAGTAGGATGAAGATGGCTGGGATTTCCCGCAGTGAAGCGGGGAGAAGTCGATGCGAGTGCCAGGCGAAAGCGCCGGCCAGAAGCGGCAATGCGAAATCCAGAATTCGCCGCGACCCATGGGAGAATGATTTGCGCTGTGCCAGTCCGAACGGTACGACGAGGCAACTCAGGACGATGGCGATGGGATATTCATAGGCACGATTGAAAAAGGTGGGGGCTACAATCGCGTTGAATAGGCCGCCCAATACGCCGCCGATCGACATCATCAGGAAGAAGTCGGTCAGGTGTTCGGCGGCGGGGCGCCGGCGTGCCATTTCGCCATGACACATCATTGTGGCCAGGAAGAAGGTCGTGAGATGCATAAGCAGCACGAGCCATACGGGTTGCGCGGCGTGGGCGAGCTGGAATAATGTCGTACCTAGAATGGCGATCGGTAGCAGTCGGAATACCAGAGCGTGAGACAACAGCGGCTGTTTCAAAAAGACAAGAATGAATGTCGTCAGATAGATCGCCAGCGGGATGACCCAGAACAGGGGCACCGCAGCAATGTCGGTCGTCATGTAGGTCGTCACGCCACGCAGGTAGCTGGATGGGATGAATGCCAGGGCGATCCATTGAACGCGTGCTTGCCATGTTACGGTCGTTAGAAGGTCGCGGGATTTTGTCTGTTCGATTTTCGGGCTGTATCGCCAGACGATGATCGCGCAGGCGGCGATTGATATTGCCAGCAAGCCATAACCGAGGCTCCAGAGGCGGGTTTGGTCGGTGAGATGAATCAGGGGTTCGCAAAAAATCGGATACCCTACTAATGCGAGGAGGCTGCCAGTGTTTCCGGCGGCGTAGAGGAAGTAGGGATCGACGGCGGCTGGATGACCGGTGGAGGTAAACCATTTCTGAAGCAGTGGGCCGGTGGTTGAGATCACCAGGAAGGGCAGACCGACGGAGGTCGCCAGCATTACCAGAAGCGAACCGATGGGATGATGGGCCGAAGGAAGCCAGCCTTGCGGAAGTCGGAGAGGTAGAAACAGCAATGGGACTACGAGAACGCATAGGTGTAAAATCGCTTGTCCGTGGACCCCGAGCCAGCGGGGCATCACGTGTGAATAGAGGTAGCCCAGCAGCAGGCAAGTCTGGAAGAAGACCATGCAGGTATTCCAGACGGCGGGGGTACCCCCGAGGCGCGGGAGCACCATTTTGGCGAATAACGGCTGGACGAGAAAAAGAAGTGAAGCACTGAGAAAGAGAGTTAGACCGTAAAGTAGTAGCACGCCAGATTGCGGCCGCCGAATGAAGAGGGCGGGCGATTGCCTGGCGGACGAGATTGGGAATTCGGCGATGATCTGGCTCACCAGCGTCTTATCGGCCTGATGAGAGTGGGAAAGTAGATGTGCGCGGATGATGCCGTTTGAAACGAAAAACGGGAATGCGACGTTTGGCCGCATTCCCGTTCTCTATCGAATTAGCCGAGATTATCGGCGGGAGGGGTCGTCGTTTGACGATTGCGGATCGCGGGGATCGCGAGGATCACGCGGGTTTCGACTATCGCGAGAGTTGCGGGCGTCACGCGTATCTTTCGGGTCACGGGCATCGGCGGCGTTCGCACCACCGCGGCGGGCGGAAGGCTGCGGTGCCGGTGTGGGGTCGGCGGCGGCGGTGTCGCCGCGACGGCGCGATTTCGGAGCGGGTTCATTGTCGGCGGCCACGGCGGGACGCTTGGAATCGACGGCTGCTTTTTCGACCGGTTTATCCGCCGATCTTTCTACGGGCCGCTCCGCGCGCTTTTCCTGCGATCTTTCAACGGACTTGTCGACGGATTTATCAAGTGGTTTTTCGGCGGGCTTTTCCGCTACTTTCTCGGAGAGCTTGTCGAGTCTCTTCTCGGTCCTGGCCTCTTCGGTCTTGAGCTTTGCTACTTCCTCAGACGTCTTGCGCTCTTCGCGACGGGCGGCTTCGAGTTGTTTACCTTGCTCGGCTATTTTGGCTTCATCGTGTCGCAGCCTTGTGGCTTCCTGGGCTTCCTTTTTCATTGCCGTGTCGGCTTTGGCATTGGCCTCATGCACTTCGGATTTCAGATGCGCTTCTTCTTTGGCATTCCCGGTGACTTTCGTGACGTTGGTCACGTTGTTATTGATGATCGTGGTGTTGTTCACGTTCTTCACCACTGCGGGTCGTTCAATGTAAACCGGTCGTGGGGCGCGGTGCTCCACGACGGCAGTTTTTCGCTCGACGGTCTCGGCTTCGTAGCGTTTACGTTCCACGATTGTGACTTCGGCGACGCGCCGGCGATCTTCGACTTTGACGACCTTTTCGACGATTTCCACGCGGCGGATTGTTTCGACTTCGCGGACCCGCTGAATTTCACGGATGTGAGTGACTTCGGTGACGCGATCGACCTGGACAACGCGTTCTTCAACGTAGACCGGGTTGCCGCGCCAGTAACCGACATCGCGAACGCAGTAGGCGTGGATCACTTCCGGATCGCGCGGCATTCGACCGCCCCAGACCGCCAGATCGATGTGGAAACCGCAGCGTTCGGGTTCGAACCTGCCGGCGAGAATTTCATCGCGGTGCAGGAGCCACAATGATTCATCGCGATCGTGAAGGGCAAGGTACACTTCATCCTGTGCTGCAGTCAGGCGTCTTTGCGTGCTGTAAACCGCATCGTGTGCGGCATCGAGTTTATGATGAAGATCGGCAGCGCGGGCTTCCGCTTCGTGCAGATGAGCGCGGTCGGCGGCCATGAAGGCGACGGCGGCTTCGTCCTCGCGGAGATGCGCCAAACGCAATTCTACATCGCGTAATTCAAGTGCGGTCGTGGCGGCGCGGGCTTCATTGGATTTGATCCGCTCGGAAGCATCTGCGACGCCGTCGTCATCATGGAGTGTTTTGGCAGCGTCGTAATCTTCCTTTGCGGCGGCGATCCGGTGATCCAATGCACCGAGTTTCTTTTTCAAATCGGCGGCCAAATCACCGGTGGCAGCGACTTTGGCTCGCAACTCCGCCAGGCCTTCGGCACGTCCACCGACGCGATGGCGAAGTTTCTCGATCAATGCTTCCTGCTCATCCAGCAAGACGGCAAACTCGCCCTCATTGCGACGGGCGGCGGCTAGTTCTTCGTGGGCTTGCCATTCATCGGATCGAGCAATTCGAAGCCGCAAATCTGAGTCGTAGAGACTTCGGCGGTAACCCACGACATATGATTCGTAGACGACGGGTCGCTCGATAATCACTTCCTCGCGTACGATGACGCGCTGGGGCGGCGGAGGAGTGCCGATGTGGATATCCACGCTGACGTCACCTGCCAATGCCGTTCCGCTGACGAGTCCCATTGTCACTGTCATCGCCGCTTGTTTGATCCGTTGATTCATGCTCAATTTCTCCTTCATGGCTTCCCCGAAAGGTCGTACATCCGATAATCTTGCTTGCGATAGTTATGTAATGGGTCGCAAGCACCCACACCTCGCTTGTTATCGACACGAAATGGCATGACTTGTGGTCGGCATCAACAAGTATTAAGGTATTCGGTAACAATTCTACCGGCCGCGTCGCGTCGCCGGCGTGATACCCTTTTTTCGGAGAGCTCCGATGTCTCAAGGCAATATGCAAAGCAATTTAGATCATCGTTCGGGACAACCCACTCGCCGTGACTTGGTGCGTGGGGCATTCGCGGTCGGAGCGGCAGCGGCGGCATCGTCGATTCCTTCGTTTGTGCATGCTGCTGGCAGCGATGTGCTGAAGGTTGGCCTGATTGGTTGCGGGGGCCGCGGGACCGGGGCGGCGAATAATGCGTTGAATGCCGACCCAAACATCAAGCTCGTTGCGCTTGGGGATATGTTCCAGGATAAGCTTGAGACTTCGCTGTTGGGGCTTCGGCAGTCGGAGCATAAAGATCGCGTAGACATTTCGCCGGAACATCAGTTTACCGGATGGGATGCGTATAAGGGTGTGATCGAGGTGTGCGATGTTGTTTTGCTGGCGACGCCGCCGCACTTTAGGCCCATGCACTTGAAGGCCGTGGTAGAGGCCGGGAAGCATGTGTTCTGCGAGAAGCCGGTTGCCACGGATGCACCGGGGCTGCGATCGGTGATCGAGACGGCTGCGAAGGCAAAGGAAAAGAATATCAGCCTGGTGTCCGGTCTTTGCTATCGATATGACGACGCGAAGATTGAAACCATGAAGCGCATTCACGATGGGGCGCTTGGGGATACGATCAACCTGAATGTGAATTATCTGACGACGGGGCTTTGGTCGAATGACCGCAAACCGGCCTGGTCAGACATGGAATGGCAGCTTCGCAACTGGCTCTACTTCACCTGGTTGAGCGGGGATCATATCGTCGAGCAGCACATTCACAGCCTCGATAAGATGATGTGGGTGATGAAGGATGAGGTTCCGGCATTCGCGGTGGGCAACGGCGGTCGTGCGTGCCGAACACAGCCGGCGTACGGGAACGTTTACGATCACTTCAACACGATGTATGAGTGGAAGAATGGCGTGCGGTGCTTCGCTACTACGCGTCAATGGGATGGCACTTTCACGGATGTGAGCGATTGGGTGTACGGCACCAAAGGCACGGCAAACATCATGAATCACACGATCACGGGTGAAAATAAATGGAAGCGTAAAGCGTCGCCGAAGAACATGTATGATCTGGAGCATATTGCGCTGTTCAAGTCGATCCGCAATAATGAACCGATCAACAACGGTGACTACATGACCAAGTCGACCGGCGTGGCGATCATGGGCCGCATGGCTGCGTACACGGGGTTGAAGGTGACCTATGACCAGATGCTGAATTCGAAGGAAAATCTGTCACCACCGGCGTACGAGTTTGGCCCGCTTCAGATGGCCCCGCTGGCTGTCCCCGGGAAAATAAAAATCGTGTAAGTTTTTCGATATTTGACGCATTGAAGAAACCGCGGAGCGGCTGGATTGATTCAGCAGCTCTGCGGTTTTTTTGCGTCATGCGCAGGTCGTTCAAATCAAGGCAGGCACTACCGCGGTGCGGGATTCACGGTGGGTGCGAGTGAAGGATGATTTTCGGAGGGTTGCGTTGCGGCGGACTGGGTGGCCGGTGGGCGCACATAGCGGAGGGGCCGGCTGACGGTTGTTTCCTGCGAGGTAATGGGCCCGATGGCGCGACCGCTGGAGATCTGCGTGTTCAACGGCTGCTGGACATAGACAGGGCCCGGGGTCACATTCAAAGGGGAACTTTCAGTCTTCTGACCGCGAGTGATTCCGGTCTGAACGGGGTCGGGATTGATGATGCCTGAGGGAGTCGGGCCTGTATTTCGGTAGCTCATGGTATGTGAGTTTAAGTACGCTGGGCCAAACAGGATGGGTGGGGACGCGCCGACGGCTTGCTGCAAAGGGGATAGCGCTGGGATGTAATCAGCTTGACCGTTGGGAGACAGTGGGCCTACCGCATCCGCCTGAGTTCGCAGTTCGGAGGGAGTTGCACCGGACCGCTGCCTGGCGATTAGAATTTCAGAGGGGAGATAACCGGTTTGACTTGGGTAACGGATGGTCTTGTCGCGATTGTTGTTACCGTTCAACTCAATACCCACTTGGCGGTCGGGCGAGTTTGAGTTGTCGGGCTTGGCGTTGGGGCCAGGCTCACCGGGTTGGCTTACCTGATACTGTGCTAACGCGCTTCCGGCAAACAGAGAGAACAAGCTGGCTAAGCCGACGCGGAAAAAGATTGGACGATGAGTAAACTGTTTTCTCATTTGATCTCCTCTTTGGAGGGTGCTGGAGATTCATACCTTCAATAACACTATAGCGCGCCGAGGCAATTTAAGGTAGATCAAATTTGAGGGTTTTGTTCTTCGGGAAAATGCTCGAAATTGATAATGGATTTGACGGGTCGCGCCGACCCTCACCCTAACCCTCCCCCCGGCAGTACCGGGGGGAGGGGACAGGACAGGAGTGCGTTAGGTGGCATCGCTACCCGCCTGAGCGAGTTGCTTTTGCTCGCCTTTAGCTTGGATCGTTTCCAGGGCTTCAAAAAACAGGTGTTTTTCCTGACCTTCGATGGCGGGGGTTTTGACCGTGATTTTGATCAGGTCCTTATTCTTGAAGTTGCCGCGCAGGATGTCTTCGCTGAGCGGATCTTCAACGTGTTGTTCGATCGCGCGACGCAGGGGACGGGCCCCGAAATCGGTGCTGGTACCTTTGTCGATCAGGAAATCTTTGGCTTCCTGGGTGATTTCGATGCGCAGGCCGTGATCGGTCAGACGCTTCATCACTTTACGCAGTTCGAACTCGACGATCGATTCAAGATTCGTACGGCTCAGAGGACGGAAGACGATGACGTCATCCAGTCGACCGATGAATTCCGGGCGGAAGTGCCGTTCGATTTCCTTCATGACCGTATCTTTGATCTGCTGGTAATTGCGCTCTTCGGCAGCGCCTTTGCCCTTGGGTCGCAGACCGAATTCCGGGCCGCCGCCTTTGATCAAATCGGAACCCAGATTGCTCGTCATGATCATTACGACGTTTCGGAAATCGACGTGCCGACCGAAGCTGTCGGTCAGGC
>JBBRMF010000143.1:0-13085 GCA_038230975.1 Tepidisphaerales bacterium | reverse complement strand
GCAGGCCGACGGATATGTTGAAAAAAAAGGCCAGGTCATTCACATCATGGTCAAGCAACTGCACGACCGCACCGATTGGCTCGCCGGTTACCGATTTCGATCCCGAGACTTCCACTGAATGGTCCCCTCCCCCCACGTACTCATGGGGGGAGGGTTAGGGGGAGGGGACAAGAAAAATCTCATTTCGCAAACGCCGGGTGATCTTTCCGACCCCCCGATTCCACATATGCCATCAGATCCAAAATCTCTTTTTGCGTAAATGTATTCACAAGCCCTTCCGGCATCGGGGATAGATTTGACAACCCACGCGACTTCACATCCGCCTTCTTCACCGTCACCTTTTCCGGCAAAAGCGGACTCGGTTGAACCACCAGATTCGTATCCGTCTCCTCCATGATTCGACCTTCCACCACATCGCCGTTCTTCAATCGCACCGTTGTATTTTTGTACTGATCAGAAACCACCTTTGAAGGCTCGATGATCGATTCCAGAATATCGTGCCGTTTAAATCGACTGGCAACCGCCGTCAGATCCGGCCCGGATGCGCCACCTTCGCTGCCAAACCGATGACACGCCAAACACTGCGCCTCTTCGAAGATCTGTTTCCCATGCTCAAAATTGCGACCTTTGCTGACCTTCTCCAACGCCGGTTCCAGATCCGCCGTCTTCCATTCTTTCACAAGCGTCCGAACCTTGGTTGGCTTCTTGGCCGGCTTGGCACCGGGCGGAGTATAGGCCGACAGAACACTCGCCAAAGACATCTTTTCGTCGGCAGAAAGCGTGTTCGCTGCATCGCCATGGAAGTTGGCGATGAACTTCGGGAAACTCGCCCCGTTATCAAACGCCCGACCCGCATCCTCAAACCATTGCGTCGCATAAGTCGGATGCCGCAGCGTCTTTAAATCTTTCGTGAACCAGGTGAAATACTCGTTGCGAAGCGCTTCTGTCCAGCCTGTTTTGACCGTACGCAAGTGCATCAAATACTTAATCTGCTCTTCCTGTGTCGGAGCATCGACCAACAGCTTCACCGTCTTCGCCACCGCATCCGGCGCTTCGATCGCCAACAAAACCTGACACAATTCGCGATTCAAAAATTCACCTTTCGCCGGATACATCGGATCCAATTCCGCGAGGATCGGCTTGGCCAACTCGGCGCTCGGTTTGCCCTGTCGGCTGACGCTCACTTCAATCACACGCAGCTTCTCAAGCTGCTGTTCTTCTTTCAGTGAACTGATTGGAAACTTCGCCAAACCATTCAGCACATCCGCCTGAGCTTCTGTGCCGCCCAATCGGGCCAGCGCCAGCAAAGCCGTCAAACCCGCTTCAGGATTCTTCTCCTCGACCGCGCGACTTCGCCATTGATCAACGGGCTGGCTTTCGATCGCGATCCGAGCCGCATATCGAATAAATCGATCCTCGCTCGCCAACTGCGGCCAAGCCGTTTCGACCGTCTTCGCATCCTGCTTACCATGCAGCGTCTCCAATTGGTGCCGCAACGCCCGGGCTTCACTACCGGCCGTATCATGCAGATCAGCAGGCGCCGCTGATTCCTTGCCTTCGTAAGTCACGCGATACAAATTCGCCTGCGTCCCGCGACCCCCGACGGTGAAATACATCGCACCATCTTCACCGATCACCGCATCCGTCAGATTCAACGGCGTTTTTCCCGCTTCGGCATGCAGCGACTTCGGCGCGACAAAATTCTCCCAACTTCCCTTATAGCTCGATCCGTTGGGCTCCATATGCGTCGCGATCAGTCGGCCATACGTCCAGTCCAAAATATAAAACGCCTTCTGATACTTCGCCGGAAATTTCGCCCCGCTTCCAAACACCACACCGGTTGGGCAACCAATGCCGATATTCACCGCCGCAGGCAGGCTGTCGAAATAATATTCCGGCCATTTGCCCGACCCTTCACGGAAGCCCGTATCCCCACCGCTGATCGCATGAAACACCCGAATCGGCCGATACCAGGGTGTTCCCCAATCCCATTCCATATCGCTGTCAAACCCAAACAATTCACCATCTGAATTGAAGGCAATGTCATAGGTGTTCCGCTGCCCGCTGGCGAACAGCTCGATATTCTTTCCGTTCTCATCCATCCGAACGACATACCCACCCGGTGGTTTTTTCCCCGCGCCAAACCCGTTGCCATCTTCCGCGCGCGGCAACACCAGATCGTCTTGATAATTTTTATGCGGCGAGGTTGCCAACCGATCTTCCGGCACCCCCGTAAAATTGCCGCACACAATGTAAAGCTTCTTATCCGGCCCTAACACGATGCCATGCGCGCCATGCTCCCCCGAGCCATTTTCCCAGGTCCTCAGCCATTCAACGTTGTCATAGTTGTCATCGTTCTTCGTCGACCGCAATCGAAACATTCCGAAAACGCCTGTACCTTCTTTATTTTTTCCAAAACCGTTCACATACAAGCTGTCGTATGCAAACAGCATCCCCATCGTCTCGCTCACCGGCAACTTCAAAACTTCCTGCTCAACCACTTCGCCATCTTTAATCGTCACTCGTGTCACTGGTTGCCCGCGCTGCCCACCGAGTAACAAACGACCCTTCGGATCCTTCGCCATCGAAATCCAAGAACCGTTGATCTTTCCATCCGCCTTCAAAATCAATTCCACCTTGAACCCCGGCAGCGTCGCCAACTGCTCGGCTTCTGCCTGCGCGGGTTTGCCCTTCACTTTCGTCGGCGTATGCGCTCCACCGGCATCCACCGCCATCGCGAACGGCGTCGCCAGGAACGTCGCCCCCAGTAATAGGCACTGAATCCCACGAGTAAATCGATCGGCAACACTGTCACGGCGATTGGAAGTTGGCATAAATGATGTCCTTGCGTTTTCGAATCCGTCGGAAAATGAAACTGTCCAAGAGAATAGTACCCGACTCGCGACGCGTTGAAACCCTCCGCATTTCTAAACACCCAGCCATCGCCCGCGTACAATATTGCGTTGCGCACCAATCACTTACCATTCTCTATCTTTGCCGCCGCATTCACCTGCCTCGTTCTGAGCCACCCCTGCGCCTCCGCCGATCCCCCGCCGCCGACAACGGCTCGCAACATCAATTTCCAATCGGAGATCAAACCTCTCCTGACCACCTACTGCCTCGCCTGCCACAACCCTGACAAGCAAAAAGGCGATCTGGATCTGTCTTTGTTTAATTCCACCGAACAAGCCGCGACTGACAAAGAGGTCTGGTCGAACGTCGCCGAGCGATTGCAGGATGGCGAAATGCCGCCCCCCAAGAGCAAGCAACCCACCGAGGCAGAGCGCGTGAAGCTGATGATATGGATCGGCACCTTCGCCCCGACCGAAGTCGACTGCTCTGACGCCGCCCGCGAAAAATCCCTGAACCAGGTGCGAGGCGGAGTCATGAGCCGACGCATGAATCGTGCCGAATACAACCACACGATTCGCGATCTGATTGGCCTGGATCTAAAACCCGCCGATGCTTTCCCCGCCGATGGCTCCGGGGGTGAAGGCTTCGACAACAACGGCGATGCGCTTTTCGTCTCGCCGATGCTGCTCGAAAAATATCTCGCTGCCGCCGAGCAAATCCTCGATGCCGCGCTCGCCCCGAATGCCGATCGTGCCGTGCGTCAAAAAATTCTCGTCGCCCAGCCCGGCCCGCAAGTCGCGGCGCGCGATGCCGCCAAAACCGTCATCGCCAGTTTCGCCCGCCGTGCGTTTCGTCGACCGGTTTCGGATATAGAAGTTGATCGCTTGCTCACCCTCTTCGATCGCGCCCGAAAGCGCGGCGAACCGTTCGAATCCGCCATCAAGCTGCCCCTCGAAGGAATTTTGATCTCCCCAAATTTTCTTTTTCTCGTTGAGACTGAACCCGAACAGCATGGTCTTTATCGCGTCAATGATTTCGTGCTTGCTTCAAGGCTCTCCTATTTTCTCTGGTCCAGCATGCCGGATGAAGAACTTTTCACCCTCGCCAGCCAGGGCAAACTGCATGAACCGGAAGTGCTGAAAAAACAAACCCGCCGAATGATCAAAGACCCGCGCTCCAAAGCGATGACCACCAATTTCGCCACCCAATGGCTCGGCATCGAGGAACTGGGCACATCGATCCGTCCTTCCCACGAACGCTTTCCCGATTACGACGATAATCTTGCCCAGATGATGAAGCAGGAGACGACACTCTTTTTCGACGCGATTTTTCGCGACGATAGCAGCCTGCTGGAACTGCTCGACGCCGATTATACGTTCGCCAACGATCGTCTCGCCAAGTTGTATGGAATTCCGGATGTCACCGGCGGCGAAATCCGGCGCGTGAAAGTAAAAGATCGTTCGCGCGGTGGCATCGTTGGGATGGCCAGCATCCTCACCGCCACCAGTTTCCCGCTTCGCACCAGCCCCGTGCTGCGCGGCAAATGGGTGATGGAAACGATCCTGGGCGGTAAAGTCCCGCCGCCCCCGCCGGAGGCCGGGATACTGCCCAAGGACGATGCAACCGTTAAAGGCCTCACGTTTCGCCAGCGATTGGAAAAACATCGCTCAAAACCCGAATGTGCCTCGTGCCATCAAAAGATGGACCCGCTAGGATTCGGCATGGAGAACTTTGACCCGATCGGCCGATGGCGCGACAAGGCCGCCGGTGAATCGATCGACTCCACCGGTGTGATGCCCAACGGCGACAAATTCACCGGCCCGACGGAATTGAAAAACGTACTGCTGAAACGAAAGGATGAATTTATCCGCAATTTCAGCCGCAAGATGTTGGGATATGCCCTGGGTCGCGGCGTCGGAAAATCCGACCTCTGCGTCGTCAAAGACGCCTCCGCCGCCCTGTCCGAAAACGGTTACCGCCCCTCAGTCCTGATCGAACAGATTGTCCTGAGCAAGGCCTTCCAATATCGTTACGCGAAGTAAGAGGTGGCATGGGCGTCTCGCCCGTGCTTTTGTACTCGAAGAAATGCACGGGCGAGACGCCCATGCCACCCTACAATACCAAAGAGACCCCATGACCAAACGCTGGCAAATCTCCCGAAGAACGTTCCTCCGAGGCACCGGTGCCGCCATCGCTCTTCCTCTGCTCGACGCGATGC
The DNA here is from genome assembly GCA_038230975.1 of Tepidisphaerales bacterium. GTDB lineage: Bacteria > Planctomycetota > Phycisphaerae > Tepidisphaerales > Tepidisphaeraceae > JANXVV01. The sequence goes on along the minus strand of JBBRMF010000143.1, from coordinate 8,014 downwards.
GCCCGATCTCCTCGCTCGCAAGCAATGTTGCAAATGATGCCGCCGCCCAATCGCCCGTCCGCATGGCCGTCCTGTTCTTCCCGAACGGCGTCTGGCCCGAAGCATGGGTTCCCAAAACCACCGGCACCGACTACGAACTTCCCTTTGCCCTGTCCCCTTTATCCAAACTGAAGGATCAATTTTCCGTCATTTCCGGAATGGACAAGGCCACCAGCCATACCGGCGACGGGCACTACGCCAAAACCGGCAACTTCCTTACCGGCCTGCGTGTCGTCAAGACCACTGGCAAAGATATCAGTTGCGGCGGCACCTCCCTCGACCAGCTCGTCGCCCAGAAAATCGGACATCACACGGCTCTGCCCTCTCTTGAACTGGGAACCGATCCTGTCTCAACGGGCGTCGATGATTTTGTCGGCTACACCCGCCTTTACGGCTCCTACATTTCCTGGCGCGGACTCCACTCCCCCGTGCCGCGTGAAATTAATCCGCGAGCCGCCTACGAACGCCTCTTTGGCGCGAAAGGCAGCAACAGCACCGCCCACCCGGATGACACCCGCAGCCTGCTCGATATGGCCCTGGAAGACGCCGGCAACCTGCGCGGCAAAGTCGGTCGCGATGATCAATTGAAACTGGATGAATATCTGGAATCCGTCCGAGCCGTCGAACGCCGTATTGAATTGGCCGCGCGGCATAACACCGATCATCAAAAATCCGCCACCACCCTCCCCACCGCGCCCGATCCCCGCATCCCGCGCGATTTCCGCGAGCATGTTCGCCTGATGCTTGACCTGATGGTCCTCTCCTTCCAAACCGATGCCACACGCGTCAGCACCTTCATGTTCGCCAACGACGTTTCCCCCCGCAATTTCGATGGCATGGTCGAAGGCGTACACGGCGGGCACCACCACCTGTCCCATCATCAAAACGACAAAGACAAAATCGATCAGTACCAACGCATCAACCGCTGGCACACCGAGCAACTCGCCTACGTGCTGGAAAAAATGAAATCCATACGCGAAGGCGAACGCACGCTGCTCGACAACTCCATGGTCCTCTTCGGCTCGAGTATTTCCGACGGCAACAAACACGACCCGGCCAACCTCCCCATCATCCTCGCCGGAAAAGCCGGTGGCACCCTCACCCCCGGCAGCCATATCGCCACTCCCAAAAACACACCCCTCTGCAACCTTTACGTCTCCATGCTCGAACGAATGGGAACCCCCGTCGATCACTTCGGCGACAGCACCGGGCCATTGAAAGGCCTGAACTGAAAAATATAGGTGGCATGGGCGTCTCGCCCGTGCTTTCTCTTCGACACCTCTGCTGATACCACTTTTACTTCCCCCGCCACACCGCCGAATTCACCGTCGTCTCCCACACTTCCACACTCACCAACTCCGCCTGCCCCGGCAACTTCACCGCCTGCCCGATATGCCACGCCACATTCTCCGCCGACGGATTCAACTGCGCGAATGCCGGCAGATCGTTCAAATGCCGATTGTGCATCGGAACGATCACCGCATCGACCCATCGCTCCAATTCATGAAAATCCATCACCACGCCAATGGCATCCAACCCCGCAGCCGCCACCGTCACCTTCACCCGCCAGTTATGCCCATGTAACGGCTCCAGCGAACCATCGTACAACCGCAATTGATGAGCCGCCGAAAACTCCCGCGTCGTCGTGATTTCAAATGACATGTCACCTATCGTCCCCGGAAATATTGAACGAGCAAGCATCTGGTCCCCGGCGACTACAAAACGGAGAGATCTACCAGGGAATCGATTCACCAAGATGAAAGAACCCCCCCGTCGGCCCATCGGCAGGAAGCGTCGCGAGTTGTACGCTGGTCTTCGCGCCATCGATGATCGCCATCGGCGCTTCGTCTCCGCCCATGTCGGTTTTTACCCAACCCGGATGCGCGGAATTGACCTTCACCGGTGTGTCTTTTAACTCATGGGCCAGATGAACCGTAAACGCATTTAACGCCGTTTTCGAGGCATCATACGCCAGATACTTGACCCCATAAATGGACGAGCTCGGATCACCATGCCGCAAAAGCGAAGCCAGATTGCTTGACACATTCACGATACGGCCAGCCGCGCTTTTCAAAATCAACGGCAGTAATTCCTGCGTCAATGCCACCGTCGCAAAGAAGTTCAGATCAAACGTGCGACGGAGAATATCCGCCGACACTTCACTGGTTTTGAACGCCCGATCCAGCATCGTGGCGGCGTTGTTGACCAGCACATCAAGTCGGCCAAATTTTTCCCGGATCGTCTTCGCCACCGCCGCCCGATCTGCCGGTTCAGCGACATCCAGCTTTATCTGATGAACTTCCAGTCCTTCATCGCGAAGCTTTTTTTCGGCGTCGATGCCGCGACTTTGATCTCGCGACCCAAGCAGCACAGTAAATCCCTGGCGGGCCAACTGTCGGCTGGTTTCAAGGCCGATACCCTTATTCGCGCCCGTGACCAGGGCAACTTTTCCGTTAAAAGAGGCCATAAATAAACTCCGATCTCACCGACGCGAAACACTACTGCGCCGTGAACCCGCCGTCGACACCCAGCGTTTGCCCGGTAATAAAAGATGCCTTGTCGCTTGAAAGGAACATTACTGCCGCCGCCACTTCATCCCCCGTGCCGATTCGACCGACCGGGTGCAAGCCGGCCATAAATTTCCGGCCCTCACTCCCAGGATCACCGGCAAACCGCGTGAACATTTCGCTCTCGATCGCAGCCGGGGCAACGCCATTCACGCGAATATTCTGCTTGGCGTACTCAAGCGCGGTTGCTTTGGTCAAACCGATCACCGCATGCTTCGTCGCCGCATACAACGAAACATTCGCCATGCCGACAAAACCGGCAACACTCGACGTGTTGACGATCGATCCTCCGCCCGTCTTCAGCATCGCCGGGATCTCATATTTCAAACTGAGAATCACACCCAGCACATTCACATCAAATACCTGATGGAACTGCTCCGGTGTGGCATCTGTGATAGGTCCCAACGTTTCGACGCCTGCGTTATTGAACGCGATATCCAGCCGGCCAAATGTCTTGATCGTCTGGTCGACCAGCGCTTTCACATCCGCTTCTTTCGTGATATCGGTCTTGACGAACAACCCCTCACTGCCCGCCTTCTGAATCTGCTTGACCGTCTCGTTGCCTTCTTCCACCCGACGCCCGGCCACCACCACCTTCGCACCGGCTTTCGCGTACGCCACCGCCGTCGCGCGGCCAATACCCGTCGTTCCACCGGTCACCAAAACGATTTTATTTTTAAATGATTCCATGGTAAATCCTCGTCCATTAAGGTTTATGTTGGGTGGGTGTACTCACCCACCGTTGGTTCTGCGGCGAAATTCAAACGGTGGGTGAGTACACCCACCCTACATCATTGTTACACGAAAGTGAAAATTGCTCCGGCACGGCTCACACGTGCTCGATCACTTCTTCAGCCTTGAACCGAACTTTCGGAGCAGTTGCATACCTATCCGCTTCGGCCCGATATCCAACAGTGGCCATCACCACTGCCGAATAGCCTTTGGCGGTCAGGCCGAGAATTTGATTGTGCTGAACGGGATCAAAACCTTCCATCGGGCAGGCATCAATTCCCAGTACCGCCGCCGATGTCAGAAAATTCCCCAGCGCGATATATACCTGCCGCGCTGACCAAGCATCGACACTCGATCCCATTTTGGCAAGCGAACCCACCATTACCTGCCGATACTGCTCCAGCGATTCAACCGTCGTTCCGCGCAATTCGGCCGTGCGATCAATCAGGCGCTTCACATCCGCTTCGCCCATGCCGTTCCTGGCGGCAAAAATTACCAGATGCGATGCCTCGACCACCTGCTTCTGCCCCCACGAGGCAGCCATCAGCTTCTCCCGAACCGCCGGATTTTTCACAACGACAAATTTCCACGGCTGCAATCCAAAACTGGAAGCCGTCAAAACCAATGCCTTCTCCAGAGTCGCCCAATCCTCAGCTGATATTTTCTTCGTTGGGTCGAATTGCTTTGTCGCGTAACGCCAATTCAACTGGCCCAACAACTCGCCGGTTTCCAAAACCCGATGATTCGATAAAGTGGCAGTGCTCATGTTTTCTCCAGGGACAAAAGGGTGTATATAGTTCGACTTTTCTCGAACGAAAGAAGTACATTAGGGCCCACCGCGAAAAAAGACAACTGCCCAAATCAGGTAATTCCATTTTATTCGAACTATCCCTATGATGTTCGAGTGAACTCGTGCCCGAAGAAAAATCCAAAAGACGCACCAAGCGAACGTTTGCCCTATGATTTACCGCTTGCAGACTTGCTTCAGGCACTGAGCGATCCGGTTCGTTTACGAATCGTTCACCTGGCCGCTGAACGTGAACGGGCCTGCAATGAATTTGGTCTGGATTTGCCCAAGGCCACGCTTTCCCACCATTTCAAAGTGCTCCGCGAGGCCGGCGTTATCGCCGTGCGCGCCGAAGGCACCCGCCATCTCACAAGCCTCAACCGAAAAGCCCTCGACGCCAAATTCCCCGGGTTGATGAAAGCGGTTTTGGCCGCGTCGATTTAGTGCTCTTCGTGCCTTCGTGGCAAATCAATTTTAACGAGCCCGTTCCTTGTAAAAATTAATCAGCCCGTTCGTCGATGAATCGTGCGACGTCACCGGACCGGCCGCCTCCATCTCCGGCAGGATCGCCTTGGCCAACTGCTTTCCCAACTCAACGCCCCATTGATCGAATGAATTAATCCGCCAGATGATCCCCTGCGTAAAAATCTTGTGCTCATACAGCGCAATCAGCGACCCCAGCGTGCGCGGCGTCAGCTTCTGAAACAGAATCGAATTCGTCGGTCGATTCCCCTCAAACACCTTGTGAGGCACCAGCTTCTCCAACGCCTCGCCGCTCAAACCCCCCGCCTGCAATTCCTTCCGAACCTCTGCTTCGGTCTTTCCCTTCATCAGCGCTTCCGTCTGCGCAAAGTAGTTCGACATCAAAATTCGATGATGATCGCCAATCGGGTTTTGTGTCTCGATCGGCGCAAGAAAATCGCACGGAATCAACTTCGTCCCCTGATGGATCAACTGATAAAAAGCATGTTGCCCATTCGTGCCCGGCTCACCCCAGATCACCGGCCCGGTCTGGTAATCCACCTGCTGCCCGTCCCGCGTCACGCTCTTGCCGTTGCTCTCCATATCCCCCTGCTGAAAGTATGCCGCGAATCGGGACATGTATTGATCATATGGCAAGATCGCTTCCGTCTGCGCACCGAAAAAGTTGTTGTACCACAACCCGATCAGCGCCAGCGTCACCGGTAAATTCTGCTCAAGCGTTGCCGTGCGAAAATGCCCATCCATCGCATGCGCCCCTTCAAGCATCGCCTCGAAATGATCCATTCCGATAAAAAGTGCGATCGACATTCCAATCGCCGACCACAGCGAATAGCGGCCACCCACCCAATCCCAAAACTCAAACATATTCTTCGTATCAATCCCAAACTTCGCCACTTCTATTGCATTGGTAGAAAGTGCCACGAAATGCTTCGCCACCGCTTTTTCATCCTTGGCCGACTTCAAAAACCAATCGCGGGCCGAATGCGCATTGGCCAATGTTTCTTGTGTGGTGAATGTTTTAGATGCAATGATAAAGAGAGTCGTCTCCGGATTGAGCTGCTTCACCGCCTCGGCGATGTGCGTGCCATCCACATTCGACACAAAATGCACTTTCAGACTACCCGCCGCATAGGGCTTCAGCGCCTCAGTGACCATCACCGGCCCGAGATCACTCCCCCCGATCCCGATATTTACAATGTCCGTAATCCGCTTGCCGGTATATCCCGTCCACTGCCCGCCGCGCACGGCTTCGGTGAATTGTCGCATGTGCTTCAGCACCGCATTCACCGCCGGCATCACATCTTTTCCATCGACCGGGATCGGCGTGTTCGACCGGTTCCGCAACGCCACATGCAGCACCGCCCGATCTTCCGTCACATTGATCTTCTCCCCGCCAAACATCTTCTCCGTCCACTTCGGCAACTCCGCCGCCAACGCCAACTTTCGCAGCAGGTCCATCGTCTCCTGCGTCACGCGATTCTTGGAATAATCCAGCAGGATGTCTTCAAACTGGAGCGAGAAATGATCGAATCGCTGCGAATCCTCCCGAAAAAAATCCCGCATCTGCTGCCGCGAAATCTTCGCGTGATGCGATTCCAATGCTTTCCATTCCAGTGATTGAGTCAGCGTGCTCATGGCGTTTCCTCTCGTTTTCCAAACCGTACGAATTCTGCCGGAGAATACCACCGAACGCCATGAATTACAGCCTCCGTTCCCGAGGAACTCCGGCAGAAGGGTTGGCACCTCGGCGCGACTTAACGCACACCTCTAAGGAAAAACCACAGAGGCACAGAGACACGGAGCAAGAGACAGAGAGAAGCCATTATTTAAATTCCTGTATTTGTGATTTTCTCTGTGTCTCTGTGCCTCTGTGGCCATTTTCTGCCAGACTATTCTAAGTTGCGATGGATGGGTTGGGTGGGTTTTCATTCCCCTTATTTTGTTTAGAATCCTTACCAAAGCTGAGATTTATTTCCCTCATCACCCGAAAGGCCCCGTATGTCCGCCACCTCCGTCAAAGAATTGAAGACCCTCAACGGTAACGTCAAGAAATCCGCCGAGGCGGCTCTGGAAGCCGGCGGTGGTTTACTGCGACTTGCCCCCTGCTGGGTGCCGCGCTCTTTCCTCCAACCCGGCAAGCGACTCAAGCTCGATCCGAAAGATCTCTACGCTTTCGGTCTCAATCGCGGCGGCATTGATGAACGCTGGTTCGGTTCCACCACCCCCGCCGCCAACGACAACCGCACGCCCGATGAAGGTCAGAGCTACGTCATCCACAACGGTGAGCGATTCCAACTGAAAGACGTCGTCGACGAACTCGGCGGCAAAATCATCGGCGACGCGATCTACTCCAAGTACAAAAAATGGCCCGTCTATTCCAAGTTCTTCGATAACATGGGCCCCATTCCGCATCACATGCACCAGAGCAAGGCGCAAGCCGCGCTGGTCGGCCAGGAAGGCAAGCCCGAGAGCTACTATTTCCCGCCGCAACACAACAACACCGGCAATAACTTCCCCTACACCTTCATGGGTTTTGCCCCCGGCACCACCAAAGCCCAGGTCCGCAAAACGCTCGAAGACTGGAACACCGGCGACAACGGCATCCTCGATCTTTCCTACGCCTTCCGCCTTAAACCCGGCAGCGGTTGGCTGATCCACCCCTGCATCCTCCACGCCCCCGGCTCACTCTGCACCTACGAACCGCAATGGGGCTCCGATGTGTTTGGCATGTATCAATCCCTCGTCGAAGGCCGCGAGGTTCCCTGGGCGTTGCTCGTCAAAGACATGCCGAAGGAAAAACATCACGACCTCGATTTCATCGTCGAGCAACTCGACTGGGAAGCCAACGTCGATCCCCACTTCAAGGAAAACCACTACCTCGAACCGATCGTCCATCACGGCTCAGCCAAAGACGGCTACCTTGATAAATGGATCGTCTACGGCAAAGTCCATGGCGAACAACTTTTCTCCGCCAAAGAACTCACCGTCCTCCCCGGCCAAAAGGTCACGATCAAAGACAACGGCGCCACCAGCGTCATCTGCGTTCAAGGCGAAGGCAAAATGAACAAGCTGAAACTCAATAGCCCTAAGATGATCGGCTTCCATGAACTGACCGATGATGAAGTCTTCGTCACCGAAATCGCCGCCAAAGCCGGGGTGACGTATGAGAACACATCGAGCGTAGAACCCCTGGTTCTACTGCGATATTTCGGCCCGGAAGTGAACCCCGAAGCGCCGGTGATTAAGTATCTTGGCGGGGTGAAGCTGTAGATCTGCTATCGTTAGTATCGTCACGCCAAGATAAGCCGACTCAAACGCGACCGGCTATTTCTTTAGTGCGTTCGATCTTGAATGGAGTTCGACAATGGCGCTGGGAAAGACGATTCGCATCTATTTGACGGATGGG
>JBBRMF010000142.1:0-13124 GCA_038230975.1 Tepidisphaerales bacterium | reverse complement strand
TGAAAGCGGGCGATGGGAGTTGAACCCACAACATTCGGCTTGGAAAGCCGATGCTCTGCCAATTGAGCTACGCCCGCAGCGTCCATTAGTTTATCGAAACCCTATCGGGTTTTCCAGACTGTTTCAGCGACATGTTTTATCGAATGTGGAATCGTCTGTCCAATATGAGAACCGATCCCACCGTACATAGCCCCCCGCAGCACGCCGGGGGGCTATGTGGGGTGGGTCGCGCTTCTGAGTCGGGGACAAAATTTCTTGATCGCGAAATAAACATCGATCGCTGGCGTTTTGGGAATTGCCAGGCCGCGGTATGCTAAACGGCGAGTCTTTTTTGATCACTTTCCAAGGAGTAAAGAATGTCCAAGTCCACGGGAACTTGCAGGCCTATTTGGAAGCAATTGCTGATGACGGGTTGTCTGACGATGGCGATTGCGTCGTTGCAGGCACGGGCGGAGGATTCCAAGCCTGCGGACAAACCGGCTGATGCTCCACCGACACGGCCGCAGGCGGGTCGCCTCGATCCGTCGCAAATTTTCAAGATGCAGCGAGAGCGGCTTGATCAGTTAAATCTAACGGACGACCAGAAGAAAAAACTCGACGAAATTTACACCAACGCAGAAGCGGAATTGAAAAAAGCCGATGACGGGGATCGTTCGGCGTTCGCGAAGGCGATGAAGGATGTCCGCGAAAAAACGCGCGAAGTGTTGACCGATGAACAGAAGTCGAATCTTCCGGCTGCGCGCGCCACGGGTGGGCCGATCATGAATGTGATCGATCGCCTGGAAACCAGCCTGGGCAAACTAGATCTTTCGGCGGAGCAAAAGGCGAAAGTGGAGCCGGTTTTGGCGGACGCAAAAAAGAAATTTGCTGAATTGCGCAGTCAACTTCAAAGCGGCGACCGCACGGCGATGCGAGAGAAATTCAAAACCGCGATGGATGAAACCCGCGATAAACTCAAGGAGATTCTCACCCCGCAGCAAGCCGCGAAACTGAAAGCGGATCTTGACGCGGTGCGCACCGGTGCCGCCGCCGGGCGACCTGGCGCGGCTCCGGCGGAAACCCCTGCAAAGCCGGCCGATAAGTGATCCTTCACTGGATTTTGCGCATTACGCAGTCGATAAGAAAGAGCCGAGCGGTCGAACCGTTCGGCTCTTTTGTATTCCCGGTCCGATAAACATCGCGACGTTTCACATGTTTCCATCGATCCCCCCTTCTCGGCGAGTCAGCAGCAATCCGCTGGAGATTCTCTGGCATTACTCGATCGGGTACATGCCGGATTTTCTAGATGGGAAAAGTGGTGAAGTCGGTTGGGTGCGATGGCCGCATCGAGGCGTGCAGCGGCTCGACCAATTTAAGATCCCCCGCAAACAAAAAAACTATGTGTTGTCGCCAGAGTTTGAACTGAAAATCGATACCGCGTTCGAGGAAGTCGTCCGCGCCTGCGCCGATGTCAATCGACACGTGATGAAAGACGGCGTCGGCCAGACGTGGATCACGGCGGAACTGATCGAAGGGCTACTCAAGCTCCATCGAATGGGTTACGCCCACAGCTACGAATCCTGGATGAACGGCCAACTTGTGGGTGGAACGTTTGGCATACATTTGGGTGGATTTGTGACGATGATTTCGCTCTTCCATAGGGTCAGCAACGCTTCAAAAGCCGCCGCCGGGCGCGCCATGATGCAGTTACGCGATCGCGGGTTTACGCTGGTCGACATCGGAATGGTGCCGCAACATCAGGTGAATTTCGGTTCCGAATGGATGCCGCGCTGGCAGTATGAGGCGATGTTGCCGAAGTTGATTCGCCAAAAAATATCGATCAGTGAGGATAGACCGGTTCGGCCCGTGCCGCTGGCGATTCAAGTGGGGATGCCGTGCGTTCGGGCGTTTCGTGCGGTCGGCAGGCGGCTCGGCAGTTCGCCTTAACACCACGGCAGAGTGGGTGTACTCGCCAATACCGTCCGGTATTTGCGCGCCAGCCCGCCGATTTACAAGTGAATCAGCAGCGTCAGCAGCACCCTCTCGGCCTGGCGATTTTCATCGAGAATCGTGACGCGACACAGCAGGCTTTGGGATGATCCGGCCGGCCCCATCGTGCGAGCCGATGACCACGGGATGGAAACGATTTACCTCGGGCGTGTCGTCGAAAAATATAGTCGAATTTGCAGAGTGGTCCAACGATTCGAGTTTAGAGAAAGACGTCATCCGCAGAGCCTGGGGAAAAATGATGGCATTGGGCGTCTCGCCCGTGCATTTTTCTTCCTGGCACAAAAAGCACGGGCAAGACGCCCAATGCCGCAAGGTTCCGAAAACCAATTTCGGGTTTGCCCCGCAATGATTCCACAGTACCATTTGATCATGAATCGAATTTTACTCGTGGCGATCCTTCTTGCGGTTTCGGTACCATTTCTTGTAGCAGCACCCCCAACCACCGCGCCGGCTACCCATCCCACAACCCGGCCGATTGAAAGCTCCGCCGATGGCTCGATTCTGCTGCACTCGCGCGATGTGACGATCCATGGGAAAATGGTTCGCTATGAACCGAAGCCGGAAAAGAACACGGTTGGATATTGGACTGTTAAGGAAGATTGGATCAGTTGGGAATTCGTCGTCAAGACGCCGGGAAAATTTAAAGTTCTCCCGCTGCAAGGTTGCGGTAAAGGTAGCGGCGGTGCAGAAGTTGATTTCACGATCGGAGATCAAACGCTGAAAATGACGGTTGAGGACACAGGCCATTTCCAGAACTTTGTCGAACGCAATATCGGCACGGTTGAACTGAAGGCCGGGACGTATACGCTTTCGGTCAAGCCGCAAACCAAGCCGCATGGAGCGGTGATGGACCTGCGCCAAGTCATGCTGAAACCCGTGGAATAATTTGGTTTGTCATCGGGCAGGGTCACCTGAGGTGACTCTGCCGCGAAGCGGTTTAATTCGTCGACGGGTCATCCGGGATGCGCTTCGGGTCAATTTCATTGGGAAGCGTGAGTTGCGTCATCAGCTTGGACCATTGTCTGGGATCGGTGCTAAAAATGTGTTCTGAAGTGCCTGGGTGAGTGATCCACGCGCCGGCATCCATCTCGGCGTCGAGTTGCCCTTCCCCCCAACCGGAATAGCCGACGAAACATTTAAGCGAACTGGTTCCCTCGGCCAGGAGCGATTCAATCTCACTTTTATTTGTGATGAACCAGACATCGGGCAGGACTTCCAGATCTCCGGCGGCTTCACCGTAGGCGTCGCCGGAATAAAGGATCATCAAGGGCCCATCGCAGGGGCCGCCTGCGTGAAGAGATCCATCGACGGCGCACGGGGTTTCCAAGATCTTCTCGCAGGCGCTCTTGATCGACAATTCCAATGGGCGGTTCAACACGACGCCCATCGTCCCTTCGGCATCGTCTCTCACGACTAAAATAATCGTGCGATGAAAGTTCGGTTCCTGCATTTGCGGAGACGCAACCAGAAGATGTCCTTGAAGCTTATCCATTGCATCTCAGAAGATAGTCCTTGTGACGACCAATGCAATTCATCGGTAGGGAACAACGGCTCCACTTTTTTGAAGTAACGTTTTGCAAGGTGGGTGTACGCACCCACCATCCGCGTCACTCGGCAAATCGGTGGGCGAGTGCGCCCATCCTACACCACATTGAGTATCCACCGCTATATCGCATGACCAATACACGTTCCGCACTATCTCGCCGCGAAGCCCTAATATCGGCTATCGCCGTCGTCTTGAGCACGGCGCTCGCCCATATAGCGTCCGCCTTGGCCGAGGCCCCTGCTTCAATTCACTGGGCTACGACAGGTGAACACAGCATCGAATTCATTTTGCGCGGCACAGGCTTATTCCAACTGCTCGCATTTCCGATTCATGCCAATTCCATGCGCGCTGACGCCGGAAAAGTGGTTTGGAAAGGCAAGCTAAACGGCGACACACTGGTACATGTCGATCGGTTCCTTGGCTCGGTGGATCGGCTGTTCCACAAGTTCCAGCTATTCGATTCTGAAACAGCCAGACCGATCGGAACGCAAAAGTATGCGGAAGGGCTCGATGGGTTGCCATCGAACCCTCCGGCGCTCAGTTGGCCGACGAGCATCAAAGGCGTTTCCTGCCCGGTGGACGTAAAAGATCTGGCCATGCTCGGCGTCAAACATACGCACATTAATTTGAGCGCTTCCACCCTGGTTCATGTGGAGGCCAATCAGAGAGATGATCAATTCTCCAGAATGGTGGATGGCCAGCGCATCTGGTTCAGCCCGGGGTCCGTGCGCGCGCTGGATCTCACGATCCGCGAGTTAACGGATGCGGGCATCAATGCGGTTGGAGTCGTCATCAATCACGTTCATGTGCCAGGTGTGCTGACGCATCCGAAAACGGATCTCGAGCATGCCCCGAATAAAATGGGGGCGTACAACCTCAGCAATGAAGCAGGCGTGCTTCACTTTCGCGCGATGATGGAGTTTATCTCTGACCGCTATTGCCGTGGCGACCAACGATATGGCAGCGTCGGTGGTTGGATCATTGGCAATGAAGTTCAGAGTCATTGGGAATGGCACAACATGGGCCCAGCCACCCTTCCCGAGGTCGCGCGGCAATATGCAGATGAACTTCGATTGGCCTGGCTTTCGGTCCGCAATGCCAAGGCGAATGTTCCGGTGTTTGCGTCGTTCGATCATTTCTGGGCATTGTCCTTGAGCAAAGATTCATCGCGGCATTTACCCGGGCGAGCGTTGATCGATTCGCTTTCCGAACTCATTGCCATGGAGGGAAATTTCCCCTGGAATATTGCACAGCATCCGTATCCGGAAAATCTATTTCAACCGAAATTCTGGCTCGATCAGACGGCAACGTTTGCGTATGACTCGCCGAGAATCACGTTTAAGAATGTGGAAGTGTTGGTGGACTATCTTCGACGAAAACAGATGTTGTTTGACGGCAAACCGCGTCGGCTGATTTTTTCCGAGCAGGGCCTGCATGCCGGCGATACACCGGAATCAGAGCGGGTGCAGGCGGCGGCGTATGCGCTGGCGTATCGGCGTATTAGCCTGGTGAAAGGGGTCGACGCGTTTATTCTGCATCGCCAAGTGGATGCGGCTGAGGAAGGTGGTTTGAAGCTGGGGATTTGGCCCCTGACGGGGACCGGCATCGGGAAACCGAAACGCCCGATCTGGGAGGTTCTGAAAGCAGCGGATACCCCGCAATGGCAGGCGGCGAGTGATTTTGCGCTGCCGCTGGTAGGACTGGCGAATTGGGAACAGGCCAAGCCGAGGAGTGGGCCGTTTCCGGAAAAACTGGGTTGATGCGCGAATTTTTGGGTGGCATGGGCGTCTCGCCCGTGCATTTTTCTTCCGGACACAAAAAGCACGGGCGAGACGCCCATGCCACCTCAAGCCAGCCGGTTATAAAGATCGCTTTGGATTCGACTGGCTCAAGGGTGTGGGAAGAGATAGCATCTACCAGTTGATGCGAAACACCTTGGATTTACCAGTATTTCGGAACGTAAACGTGGAGATCGTCATGAAAAAGCTGTTTGTTCTTATCGTTTTATTGAGTGTGGGTGTTGCAGCGGTTGGGTTTCAGCGCGGCTGGTTCCAGCTGGCCTCGGACAAGGACGGTTCTAAGACCAACTTCACGCTGACCGTCGACAAAGACAAGATTCACGAGGATGAAGCGAAGGCCCTCGACAAGGTGCAGCATGTGAAGGAAAAAGCTGCGGATAAAGTCGAGCAGCACGCGAAGAAGTAGTTCACCTATTGACGGAGTTTTTCCTCTCGTCAACATCAATCCAACAGGGTACGGCGGTCGTCATCGTGAATCCCACGCGACGATAAAACCCAACAGCGGTATCGCGGCTGTCGAGATAAATTCTACGAAATCCGCGGCTGGAAGCATGCTTTGTCAGCCATTGCAGCATGGCGGCACCGTAACCTTTGCCGCGTTGGGATTCTAACGTCACCAGATCATCGACAAAAAGGTGGGGGCCGCGCATGAGTGTTTGAGCATCGCGCGCACCGGCTAAAACGACATAACTCGATTTTATCTTACCGGCGAAAAGGCGGTAACCCTCTTGTTGTTGGACACGCACGGTTTCCAGAAAAGTGTCGGCGATCAACTGCGGGCGCAGCTGATGCATCAGAGGAAACGCGGCGATAATCTCGTCGTCGGTGGTCAATTCGTGGAACTGAATCATGGGAAGTTCCGGATTGTAGGATTGTAGTCTCTGAGGGAAGACGTCTTTCGCCTCTTCGGGGCTTCTCTTGCGATGCCCTACGTCCCACGACTTGCGTCGTGGGCTAAAATCTGGTGCCACTACGTGGCTCGAAAACGCGTTATCTGGGAATCACGGCACTGGTTTGGATTCAAATTCATGCCAGCGTTTAGATTCAAAAACGGTGGAATGATCGCCATCAATGGTGACGACCCTCGCCGCTGCGCCCGGTGTGCTTTCAATCAGCTTGAAACCTTCCTCGGGGCCCAGAACGCTCAACGGTTTGGACATTGAATCGGCCATTGAACCATCCTGCGCGATGACCGTGGCACCGATGCGACGGGTTAGTCCGAGGCCGGTGCGCGGATCGATAATGTGAGAATATCGAATCCCACCGATGATCACGTATCGCTCGGTGTCGCCGCTGGTCGAGATCGAGGCGTTGCGGAGTTCGACGTAACCTGCACTCTTATCGGGATGCTCAAGTGCCTGAACCGCGACCCGCCAGTGCGATTTCCCGGGAGGTGGATCCCCGACGGCGATATCCCCCGCCGCACCGGCCATTGCACGGGGAAGATGGCGCTCGCGGAGGATGCGGACCATTTCCATCGCGGTATATCCTTTGGCGATGCCACCGACGTCGAGGCGCATTTTAGGTTTCAGCAGTTGGACCGAGTGCGTTTCGGGAAAGAGTTTGATCGCCTCCCACCCCACCGATTCTCTGGCCATTGCCAGGCGTTCCGGGCTGGGGAGTTCGCCCATCTGATGAGACCGACGCCAGAGTTTGACGCACGGGCCGACGGTGATATCAAACGCACCTTTTGAACGGCGCGAAGCCTCGACGGCTCGCTCTAAAAGCTTCCAGAGATCGGGGCCGACGGCGACTGGAGCCGTCATCGGGCCGGAATCCGTCAACCGTGACAGGCGGCTGATTTCGCTTTCCGGGTCGTAATCGCTCAGCAGCGAATTCAGTTCGTGGGCACGCGCATAGACGGAATCGGCGGCTTGGCGCGCAGTCTCGGCATCCGGGGCATAGACCACCACCTGGAAGACCGTCCCCATCTCCGGGCGAATGAATTCATACTTTTCCGTGTTTTGCTGACAGCCGACGAGGAATAGAAGCGCGCCGAACAATAGAAAGCAGGCAATTCGGTTGCTCCACGGAACCACAGAACCGGAATAACAGGGCATGCCCGAATAACACGAGTTCAACACTTTGTTTGCCATGAGTATTAATATGGTGTATCACACGAGCGATCGAGCGATTGCCCGTTGTACACTCTCTAAAGAGGAACCTGTTGTGATGTCAAACGATTCCACATGCAAGCGAAGCGCCAGGATATTTCGGCGATTCGGGCTGATGATTCTTGCTCTGACGGCTTTGACCGTTCGCGCTGAAGATAAAATGGTCGAAGGGAAGCCATTCGTCCAGAAGATCCCCGGGACCGATGTCAGTTTTAATCTTGTCCCGATTCCCGGTGGGAAATTTTTAATGGGCAGCCCGGACACCGAGAAAAAGCGCAAATCAGATGAAGGCCCGCAATTCACGGTGGAAGTTGACCCATTCTGGATGGCCACGTGTGGAGTGACGCAGCCCGAATACAACCTGTTCCTCGAAAACTATAGCCGGCTTTCCGGCATCGGTGCGCCGGCTATTCCGAAGGATAAGATGGCGGATGCAGTCACCTATCCGACGCCGATGTATACGCTGGACGCGGGTCCGAAATTGGAGCGCATGGGTCAGGGTGGAAAATTTCCTGCCGTCATCATGTCGCAGTTTGCTGCGCGGCAATACACGAAATGGTTGAGCAAAAAGACAGGGCACTTTTATCGACTGCCGACCGAAGCCGAATGGGAATATGCCGCCCGCGCCGGCACCAACACCGCTTATAGCTTCGGAGATGATGCGGCGAAGCTCGATGAAAATGGATACTTCATCGACAACTCCGAAAAGCCCAAAGGCGGTGATCCATCCTATTGGGAAGTTGGTACCAAGAAGCCAAACGCCTGGGGCCTGTTCGACATGCACGGCAACGTCGCCAACTGGTGCATCGACGCCTACGCCGCCGATTGGTACAAGCAATTTGCCGGCAAGACGGTCAAATGGAACCAGGTCATCAACTGGCCCAAGGAGCAATACCCGCGCGTCATCCGCGGTGGGAGCTATCAGTCAGATCCGGAGCAATGCCGGTCGGCTTCACGAATCGGTTCAAACCAGAAAATGAACATTCAGGATCCGCAATTGCCCCAGAGCCCCCACTGGTTGAGCGACGGTTTCTGGATCGGCTTCCGGGTGATCTCGCCGGTGAACGAACCGACCGAAGCCGAAAAGCACAAATATTGGGACGTTGACGATGAGTACACGGCCCAGGTGATCCAGCGTGATCGGGAGATTCGCGAGATTCCGGCTCCTGGTAAATAACGACAGATTAAAACACCTTCCCGCTCCGAAAGTTCGTAAGGTCCGCACCGCGGGCCAGTTGTTTCTTTCGGAGTTTTCAACCCCAGCTCAGGCGGCCTGCGGTGCGGGCCATTTATGACGAGGAGACCGGCATGTCAGAGAATACACAGCGTTCGCGTCGCGGCGTTCTGAAAGCCTCGGCGGTGATCGCCGGAGCGGCAATGGTCAACAGCTTTATCGCCCAGTCCGCGCATGCGGCAAGTGGCGATACGATTAAGATCGGCCTGATCGGTTGCGGAGGTCGAGGAACTGGCGCGGCCAATCAGGCCATCCAGGCCAAGACCGGCCCGGTCGAAATCGTCGCCGTCGCCGACGCCTTCATGGATAACGCCAAGGGTGCCGTTGCGGGTCTGAAAAGGGCCGCCCCCGAGAGCGTTAAAGTAACGGATGACACGATCTTCGCCGGCTTCGACGCCTACAAGAAAGTCATCGACTCGGGCGTCGACATGGTGATCATCGCCACGCCTCCGGGCTTCCGTCCGATCCACTTTGAATATGCCGTTCAAGCTGGCAAGCACATTTTCGCAGAAAAGCCGGTCGCCACCGATGCCGCCGGTATTCGCAAGTTCCTTGCCGCCGCGATCGAAGCCAAGAAGAAAAACCTGAAAGTCGGCATCGGCCTGCAGCGACATCACCAGGCACCGTACATCGATACGATCAAGCGCCTCCAGGACGGCGCGATCGGTGACATCCTGCTTACCCGAGCTTACTGGAATGGCACCCGCCCATGGGTGCGCCCGCGTAAGCCCGGCCAAACTGAAATGGAATACCAGATGCGCAACTGGTACTACTTCAACTGGCTGTGCGGTGACCATATCAACGAACAGCACATCCATAACCTGGACGTCATCAACTGGCTCAAGAACGGTCACCCGGTTGAAGCGCAAGGTGTGGGTGGTAAGCAAGTGGATACGGGGATCGATTCCGGTGAGATCTACGATCACCACATGGTCGAATACACGTACGCCGACGGCAGCAAACTGCTCAGTGAATGTCGCCATCAGCAAAACACCTGGCAGAGCGTCAGCGAACATGCCCACGGCACCAAGGGCACGGCTGATATCAGCGGTCACAATTACAAGCTCAACGACGGCACCCACTGGAAGTCTGACGCCAAGGGAATTGACCCATACGTTCAAGAACACATCGACATCCAAAATGCCATCCGCAATAGCGTCGACTACAGCGAAGCGGAGTACGGGGCTCACAGCACGTTTACGTCGATCCTCGGCCGTATGGCGACGTACAGCGGCAAGATCGTCCGATGGGATGACGCTTTGGCCAAGGGCCCGAGCCTAATGCCCGCCGAATTCTCATTCGACGCCAAGCCCCCCACTGTGCCCGATGAAAACGGCAAGTACCCGATTCCAATGCCGGGTAAATATATTCCGTATTAATTTCCGCTCCCCTCCCCCCATGTACTCATGGGGGGAGGGGACTCAGAGACAAACGCTGGAGAACCGATGAATCGCGCCAAGAAAACTTTCCTGATCGTTGCCGCTGCGGCCATTTCGGCCCTTCCACTGACAACTCTTAACCGACGTGCAGCGGCAGAAGAACCCAAAAAGACCGAAGTGAAGGTCCAGAAGTCTGAGTTAAATAACGAGATGGAAGACATGGACGAGGCAATGAAGAAGCTTCGTCGGTCGATCCGCAAAGCCGAACAAAATGAGGCGTCACTGAAGCTTCTGACGGAAATCCAACTGAAGGCCGTCAGCTCCAAAGCCATGATCCCGACCAAGACTGCAAAAATGCCGGAGGCCGACCGCATCAAGTTCGTGATGGCGTACCGCAAGGAAATGGCTGCCGTCATCATCGATCTATGCCAGATGGAGCAGGCACTCCTCGACGGTGACAACGCCAAGGCCCAGGAAATCTACAAGGCGATCGGGGAACGTGAAGACAAAGATCACGACCAATTCATGCAGAAGGATGAAAAGAAGAAAAAGTAAGCGTTTTTCGAATCATCCAGTATTTTGATCTACGTGGCAGGGTCCCCTCAGGGGACCCTGCCACTACTAATTGAGGAAGTGTTTTACAAGCCGACTATGCGATTATTCCACGACAGGCTTTGTCGCAGGAGCGGTGATTGGCTTCGTTGCCGGGGTGATCAACACGAAATCATCGGTCCCCTGATTGCCCTGGAATACGATAAAGCTGCGAAGCGAATCGACGCCGGCTTTCAACTGTGTATCGATCGGTTGAGTCGTTGCCTTCGTCGTAGAATCATTAGTTGACGGTTTCGTCGTCACCTTCGGGATGGGATGGCGGAAAAGTTCCTGCTCGTAACGCGCCTGGGCCACTGCTTTTTCCGTCGCATCATCCATCGGCACGTTGATCATCGGCTCCACGCCCCAGTCCGTCGCATCCTTCTTGCGATGCACGAGACGGCCACTGGGTAAATAGTAGTACGCCACCGTCATCTTCAGTTCACCGTTGCCACCTTCCAACGGGATCAGCTCCTGGACCGATCCCTTTCCGTAGGTCCGAGTCCCCACGACCACCGCGCGGCGATTGTCGAGCAGGCTCCCGGACACCACTTCCGAAGCACTCGCACTGTGTTCGTTCACGAGAACCACCATCGGAAATTTGGGTAGCGTCCCGGCAGCCGTCGCACGCTCGATTCGCTCCGGGCGATTGCGGCCTTTTGTGCTGACGATCACACCCTTCTCCACAAACAAATCGACGATTTTCACCGCTTCATCCAGACGACCCCCGGGATTCCAGCGCAGATCGAACACCAGCCCTTTCATCCCACCTTTGAGCAATTCGGTCATAACCGTCTTGAGCTTTTCAAAACTATCCGGCGTGAACTGGGTCAGCCGCACGTAGGCGATTTTGGGATCGTCTGAAACGTAATAATCCCATGTATTGTCCGGCTTTCGCGAATAGCCCTTGATCGTCGGCACGACAACTTCCTCTCGCGTCATCTTCAGATCAACCGCCTCTTTTGAACCTTCATGCTGAACCGTCAGTACGACCGTCGTCCCGACGGCGCCTTTGACCTTCTTTAAAATGTCGGGCGCGAGTTTGAGACCTTCGATCGATTCGCCGTTCACCTTCAGCACCAGATCGCCAGCCTGCACACCGGCCTTAAACGCCGGGCTTCCATCGATCGGCGTAACCACTTCCACTTTTCCATCGTCGCGCTGATTGAGCTGGATTCCGACCCCTTTGAAGTTTCCTTCCAGCAGTTGATCGAACTCCTCCTGATTGGCAGGCGGAACGTAAACCGTGAAAGGATCCAACTGCCCCAGCATTCCGTTGATGGCCGCGCCTTCCAGCTTGGATTCATCGACGTTCTCGACATAGTTCGTCGAGACTTGGCGGTGAATATCGACCAACGTCCGAACGAACGCGTAATCGTTATCGCGCTGCGCCATTCCGTGAGGGATCTGGAAGGCGAGGATCGCGATCAAAAGAATACTGATCGTCCAGGCAAGCTTCTCGCGATTCATGCAGTCTCCGGGTGAATTACAAATCCGCACGCGATCTTAGCGGTGAGACTGCGCGATGGAAAGTCAGAATGCATTTGCAACCAAAGTAGGTGAGACCAATCTTCCGGGCAAGCTTAAAATACAACCCGGAGAAGCGGAGATGACGGAGACTGAGCGGAGGGGGGGAGGAAACCAAGAGATCGTTCTTGGAGGGCGAACCCAAACCTTCTTCGTGAATTCTCGGCTTTGTCTCCGAAGTCTCCGCGCCTCCGGGTTGCATTTTCGCCGCCTGGATACCGACACGCTGCCCACCCCCGGAAGATGGGGCACGCCCCCCAGCGTCGCAGTAGCTGAGGAAGGCGCTGAAAATCAAAATGGGCTCTGTGTGTTTCTACCCATTTGACTTTTCAAACATCCGTTTTAAACTAATGTCTGAATTTATGAGCACGAAGACACTTGATCACCCTTCCGCCACAGAGAACCGCATCTTGGAATCCGCCGGTGAAGTGTTCGCGGAAAAGGGGTTCCGGGCGGCGACGATCCGCGACATTGTCCGTCGGGCAAAAGCGAACATCGCCGCAGTGAACTATCACTATGGCGACAAGCAAGGTCTATACACCGCCGTATTCAGGTATGCCCGCAAATGTTGCGAAGAGCAGTTTCCCGTCACGGGAGATGCCGGGAATACTCCACGGGAGAGATTACACGCATTCATCCGCTCGCTGCTGTTGCGCATTCTGGATCACGGCCGCCCTGCCTGGCACTGGCAATTGATGGCCCGCGAGATGATGGAACCCACTGCGGCCTTGGACGAAATGGTGGAACAATCCATTAAACGAGAATTTGCGATCATCGCGGGCATCGTCAGTGACATGACGCAGCTTGATCCGCATGAGCCGCGCGTTCGCTTTTGTGCCAGCAGTATCATTGGACAGGTGCTGTTTTATCGGCATGCGCAAGCGGTCGTGCATCGGTTGCATCCGGAACAGGCGTTTGCACGTAAAGACTTGGAAGAACTGGCCG
>JBBRMF010000141.1:0-13238 GCA_038230975.1 Tepidisphaerales bacterium | reverse complement strand
CCAGGTGCCAAAAGGCAGGAAAGCCAACTGCGGGCAACGGCGCGCGTCATCTCCCGCCGGCGGAACCTGAAAACTTCAGATCGACTGGAAAGTGCCGGCCGAATCGTGATATTCTGCGGCGGGAGATAAATCGACGGACCCTACCAGGGGGAGGGGACAAATGCGACGGGCAAATGCGAGCGTTTGTCCTAACCGCCTGGGGTGGCTACCATCTATCAACTTTATGGATGAACCGACACCATCTACCTCGCCAGTTGCTTTACCTGAATACAACCGCATCGGCATTGATTTTCGCGTACCGATGCCGCGCCCGAAGGTGCAAGGGCCGGTGATCGACTTCCATTGTCATCTGTTGGCTGCCCATCACGCAAAAGGTTGGTTCGAGAGCGCAAAACATTTCGGCATCGATCAATTTGTAACGATGTGCCCGCTGGAAGAGGCGATCGGTTTACAGCGTGAGTGGGGCGATCGGCTGCGGTTCATCGCAGTGCCGGCATGGCGGGAAGTGTCGGGCAACTGGCTGGACAATTTCATGAATCGGCTGGAGATGTTCTACAACATGGGCAGCCGAATAGTGAAGTTTCACATGGCCCCTGGAACAATGGCCGCCCGCGGAATTCGATTGGATTCTCCGGAATTGCGCCCCTTCTTCAAAGAGGTGGCGGCCCGCAAAATGGGGGTGATGACGCACATTGGTGATCCCGATACCTGGTATCACGGCAAATACGCCGCCGACGTTGCCAAATTTGGCGTCCGGGATGACCACTACCGCATGTGGGAAAATGTGCTGGCGGAGCATCCCAAAGACTTGCCTTGGATCGGTGCCCACATGGGCGGCAATCCGGAGGATCTCCTCCGGCTCCAGCGGCTGCTCGATACCTACTCCAACCTATATCTCGATTGCAGCGCGACCCGCTGGATGGTTCGTGAGATTTCCAAACGCCGGGAGAGCGCCCGGGAATTCTTCATTCGCAATGCCGATCGGATTATATTCGGTTCAGATCAAGTCAGCGGTGATGATCGCGGGTTCGATTTTCTCGCCAGCCGGTTTTGGTGCCACCGCAAACTGTGGGAGACCGCGTACATTGGCCCGAGTCCGATCAGCGATCCGGATCTGCCGGCCGACCAACAACCTGTCATGCACGGCTTGGCGCTTACGGATGACGTGCTCCAGAAACTTTACCGGGACAATGCCGTGAAAGTCCTCGATGCCGTCAATATGGGGTTTGGTTGGGGTTGAAAATACTTCAGTCCGCCAGGCGAACCGGAATATCGTACATTTTTCCGTCGCGGAATACTTCGACTTTATCCACGCGCATCTTGCTGTTGAACACACCCACGGGGAAATGTTCGCCGTGGTTATCGTAGAGCAACTGGAAGTTGAGGTGCCGGTATCCTTCGGCTTTGTTTTGCTTTGGAAGAGATGGGAGGTAAACGACGTACTTTTGATTCACCCAGATCTCAATGTTCGTCCAGTCATCGGGTGACAAATTGCCGATGCGGACTTCCTTGAGGGTGTAGTCGACTTCCGCTCGCGCCACAGCCTCACCGCCGCGAGTGGCATCCGCTTCGTACGTTCGTTTGGCGGCGTCGGCTGCAAACTTGGCGGAGGTTTGCCGCAGTGCCGGGTCGTTGTTCGGAAGCAGCGAAGGGCGACCGTCGCAGCCGGTGACAGTCCCGAAGAATATCAATGTGAGCGGCAGGAAATGGGGGGTCTTCATCTTCATGGGGCAATCCTTCTAATCCTCTGGATCACGCGGAACTTCCACATGACTGAATGATTATCGGACGTGACAGGACAGGAGGATGAAGAATTTTATCGCGTTTCCAAGGTGACCGAAAACGGAGTGTCACCTTGGAAACAAAAGGTTAGAAGTTGAATCGATTACTCGGTCCGTGCGTTTCCAAGTCGATACAAATGCTCGCCGACTTGAATCTCAACGCGATTTGCAGCGGCGTTAAGCTTTTGCATGGTCTCGCCGGATGCATCGTAAAACTGTTCACGGTCCACAACGATGGAGCCGTGTGACGGAATCGTACCCGCTTTGTACACGAATGATCGGTTGATCCATACACTGGCATTTCGAATCGCCTCGTCACTGTAATTAACGATCTTCACCGATTCGTTCTTCGGATGAATCAACGCGATTGCCTTGAAATCTTCCGACACCTTCATTTCCTCGGGATACTTTGACGACGCGGCGTATGCAGCTGCTTGAGCTCGTTCATCCGGACCATTCGATGCGAACGGTTGAAAATTACTGCTCGCGCTGCAACCAACGACGGACGCCAAGGCTAAACTGGCTAGCGATTTTCGGAACATAACGATCTCCTTCTGAACACGGGGCAATGCCCCGATGAGGTTAAAAACAGTGGATGACTCTGCCTTAACCAAATAGCGAATTGCGTGCCGGACCTAAGCCCATTTGCTCTTTTGATTTAAATTACTGGTCAAAAACCGGCTCGAATGCCGGATTTAAGCTAGAAGCGCGATATGCGACCTGAAGTAGTGAGCGTCCGATAATAGATCTACTATGGAATAGTTACGCCCGTACGACAGGACGGCGGACGGCCGGAAATTTGTCGCGTCACATCCCAACATTCACACGGAATCTCAGCAAGAATGGTAAGCCCTCGCCATCAAGGATTGATCCCCAGCCGCTGATACGTCAATTGAATCGCGTTATTGATGTTGAGTCGCGAGTAGTAGACGTTGTTGGTCGGGTCCAGAACGGGGATGCCGCTGTCTTTCATGATCTGCTGGATTTGATCCGGCGTGAGCGACGAGCTGATTTGCTTAAGGAGGGCGGCCGCACCAGCGACATAAGACGATGCCCAACTGGTTCCGGCTCCATAGTTCGTGATGATCGGAGTGCCCGTGTAGTTGTCGTCGAACTGATCGTAGCCGGTGATCGCCGCGTTCTTTTGATAGTAAAGCATCGTGACGTTGCTTGCCGGACCGAGTATCTGCAAGCCAGGGCCGCGCTTGCTGTCGGCGTAAAATTGCCCGCTTAAGTTGAATCCACCAACCCCGGTGACGTAGGGACTCAAAGCTGGATTGTCGATCGGCACATTCGGGCCGTAGATCGCTTCGCCATTTCCGACCGGGGTGCTGATGAAAATACCCAGGTCATGGATCGTTTTTAATTCCGGAAGATAGATCGATGGGTTCCAGGCACCGGGCAATACATCGGTGATGAAATCCGTGATGTTCACGACCTGAATGTTGTATGCGGTGTGGTTGGCGATCACCCAATCGAGCGCCGCTTTAACGCCCGCGCTGCTTTCTTGTTTGAGATCAACGAGGTTGACTCCCGGCGCTACGCCTTGAGTGTACTGGCCGTTGAACGTGAACCCGCTGCCGGCGACGATACCGGTGACGCCCGTGCCGTGGCCGTAGTCGTCAAGGCCGTTGGTATTACCGTCGCGGAAGTTGTACTGATACAGAATTTTATTCGCACCAATTTGTGGACTGTTGTAGTCAATTCCGCGATCGATCACGGCGACGGTAATTCCAGAGCCGTTGATTTTCGGGAAATTGTTCGCAGCCACATCCTGCCCGAGTAATTGGGCGTACGGCACCCAACCTGCTCCCGCAGTTGGAATCGTCGACGGTAGGGTGGTCGTCCCATTGCTCGCGACGTTTGAGAGAACGTTGCCGGAGCCATCAAGCGTCACCACTTGTGTCAGATACGTGATGACTGATTTGTCATCGGGCGTGCCGGTGGCGCTGGTGGGTTGGCCCGTGACGGTGCTGGGTAGGGTGACAGTCCCGTTGATTCCAAATGGAATGTCGATCGAACCATCGACGTTGAATCGAGAAAGAGTCACCAGTCCATTCTTGGTGCCAGCAACGAGCAATCGACCCAAGACCAGAAAGCTGGGAGCCGTCACGGTTTGGATTCCAAAATCTTCACCGGCGATGGTTTGACCCTTGGCGGCCTGCACGAAATATTTTCCACCCCAGAAAGGTGAGGTCGTGACATGCCCGTTCTGGGGCACTGGTCGAACGAGGTAGTTCCCGGCTGCGAGATTGGTGAAACTATAGTTGCCGTTGGCATCGGTCGTGGAAATGGGATCGCCGGCGGCGAGCGCATCGATTCCCTGAAGATCCAGATAAATCTGTTGGCCGGCGATGCTGAGTTCACCGGCGTCTTTCGCGCCGTTGCCGTTCGTGTCACTGAAAACCATTCCGCGGATCGTCGCGCCGGTGGTGACAACCGATCCGGTCGTTACGCTAACTGGCCCTGCGACGCCGGATTGAATCGCTCCACTGATCCCGTACACGCGATAGTAGTAGATCGAGCCCGAGGTCACCGCAGAATCCGTAAATGTGCGTGAGCCGGTGGTAGTCGTGCCGGCCACGCTGCCGACGTTGCTCCACGGCCCATTGGCGCTTGCGGCACGTTCGACGGTAACGCTTTGCTCGTTGGTGGAAGTATCGTTGAACGTGAGGGTGACGGTGGTGATCGTTGCAGTAGCGGCGAGACCTGTCGGGGCACTGATTGATCCTGTTGTCGCGCTGACCGAACTGATTGTGCCAGTGCTCGTGAGAATTACCGTCTGAGTCGGATAGGTGATGGAGATCGTGCCATTCGGCAAACCGATCATTTTCGTGGCTTGAGCAAGTACATTTGGAACAGGTAATATGCCGAGCGTTCCATATGTCGTGTCGAATGACCCATCAGGATTGAAGCGGGCCAGAGTCGCCTGGCCATTCGACATTCCTGTTACAATCAGCATCCCATTAGGTAATTTGAGGCTTGGGGTCGAAACGGTTTGAACCAGAAAGTTTTCGCCGGTCACGGCCTGATTCAGGCCCAATTGAACGAAGTACTTCCCGCCCCATACCGGCACGGTCGTCACCTGCCCGCTCACCGGAACGACGCGAATAATATAGTTGCTGGCGGGCAGGTTCGTGAATGTGTAGTTGCCGTTCGCATCGGTCGTGGTGATCGGATCGGCGGGGGTGACGACATCAATGCCTTGCAGATCCAGATACACCTGACGTCCCGCGACCGGAGCCCCGGCCTGCCCATGTCCATTCAGATCTGCATAGAGGGTGCCGCTCAAACTCGCGCCGGTTTGGATCGACGGCAAGACTGGTGTTCCACTCAAAAGCCAGCGCGATTCCAGAGATTCAATCCCGCAGAATTTCACGGGTTGTTCGGGAGTACGGTGGGTGGACTTGCGCATCGACTTTTTCCACACTGTAAAATAAACTTCAGGGAACCACATCATTCACGGAGTCGAGCAAATCGATTCCGATGGTGCTGCCTGAAACATACCCCCGCGCAAGACTGAGTGCGGTAATTTCAAGACAATTCTGGACAGAATGGTTCGTAAAATCGATGTAGACCGGAAACGGGGAGTGATATAAACGGGATAGTCGGAATAGGATGAAAAGTGGCGCGTCGCTATCCGGAGTCGCCGCGCCTACGGCTTTTTGGTAGTCAAATCCGCTGGAAGCACGGTGATCCCGAATGGCGCAAACTGCGATTCACCGTTGATTTGCACTTGCCCGTATAGCCGCAGAAATCCAGCGGTTGGTGCGTATAGCTTAAATGAAAACGTCGGTCCACCGCGGTCCGTCGCCTTTGCAGGTTCGCGTCCCCAGGGGTGAATATGAATCACGGTTTTCAGATCTTCGCTGAATCCAACGATGTGCGCAAATGCACCCATAATGGGTTCTAACTGAGTAAAAGGAAGACCTTCGGCGCCAGTGATTGTGATCGTGCCGACGACGGTCTGGCCTGCGCGAATGGGTTGACCGTTGGTGATGAAATTGAGATCGTATTTACGACCGTTGACGATCGTGGTTTGAATCGATTCGCGGTCCGTAAGTTGACCGGCCGGGGTGTTGGCGGGGATGTCCGCGATGACGTATTCCTGAATGCTCGTCGAGGATGGAACAACATCGGCCCAAATGCGATACGGGCCCGGGTGAGCGGGTGTGAATGAGAATGAATATTCGCCGGGTAATTCGGTTGGTTTTGGGTGTTCGTGATGGTAATCGGTCAGGCTGCGATCGTTGATGAGCAGGTGGATTTTCTGCGTATGGACTTCCAGGAGATCGGCCAGCGTTACGGGCGAACCATCGGCTTTTGTGAATCGGATTTTGATCGTCGCGGGCTTGCCAACTTCAAGTGGGGCGGCCGAAACCTTTAATTTCATTGACGGTTCGCCAGGCTTCTCGTAGACGGCACTGGAAGGAATATGCCGACGGACCAGAGCCATACTGCAAACGGAACATCGGTCGTCGGCTTTCAGATGGCGATCCTGCGGATGCATGGGGCAGATGTACACGACCGCCTTCAGCATTTCCGAAGGATAGTAAGACTTCAGCTTGTCCAGGATCTTACGATAGGTTTCCCATTTAGCCTGAGCATGTGAAAGAGGATCTACTTTTTCGCGGCTGGCATCAATGAGCTCAAAGCCGGTGGTCATTAGCTCTTTCGTGAGTTGCATCAGAGCTTGTGGGTGAGAATCCTCTTTGACGTGGGCCTGGAGCAATCGAAGCGGGGCACTGGTGTTCGCAATCTGAAACGCGAGGTCCGGTAACAATCCTTGCTCCAGAAGCTTTTCGACATTGCGGGCCGATTCGAGAATGACATTCCAAGCTTCGGGAAGTGACTGCGGATCCGCTAAATCCAATCGCGAATCGTGAGCGAACAGCGATGAAATACCACTGCTGCCAAGCATGCACCAACATAGGAATACAGAAACCAAAAAAAGCACCGCCCGGCTCGAAAGCCTAAGCGGTGCCTCGTTTTTATTGAACTCGAATCGAATTTGCATTTTCAAGAAACAGACCACTTCAGCAAGTCGATTCTACCGAACGTTATCGACGGCGACGACCCATGCCAAGTGCGCTCAATCCCAAGCCGAGCAGCAATGCGGTGGACGGTTCAGGGATCGGCAAAACAGTGATCTGGAAGCTCTGCTGGATGGGGCTTGCCGCCGGAGTGTTACTGAACGTTCCGTCCCCGATCGTTTGGTTGATGGTGTTATAGTTTGTGAACCCAATCGGAACGATCGACAAGGTATATACACCAGCGGGCGCGTTCGCAGCGACGCTGATTCCGTAGTTCGCCACCAACGCCGGATTGAAGGCCGCGCCGATAGCGGTACCGTTGGGATCGGTATTGCTGATCGGTGCGCTAATGTCGTTTAGCAAAGCGCCAAGATCTCCAAGATTTGCATTGCCGTTGGCATTGATTGGACTGAGCGCGGCCAACAGATTCGGTGACAATACCGATGAATTGGTCTTCGTGTAATCAGTGAAGCCATTGGCAGGCGTACCCACGGTATCCCGCGAGACCAGTGTGAAAACACCGCTATTTGCAGGCCCGGTGGCCGACAGTTGATAGCTTACCGCGATCACCGAGTCAGCCGGAGTTGTTGTTGTCGAGAGTAGTTTCACTGAAACATTGACAGCATTGCCCGCCACGACGGAAGTCAGTGTTGGGGTACCGTCGTTGTCGGTAATCGCCAACGAAACTGCCGCCATCGAACTAGCCGCTGGGAGAAGTCCCAACGCCGCCAAAGCCACAATCATGGTTCGTTTGAACGTCAACATTTCTCACATCCTCTTGCGTTACAGACACTGCGAACAAAGCCCTGCTTAAAACTAGACGTCTGTGAGCTGAACCGCTTACCGACGCCGAATTAGATCATATCAGGAAAACGTTTGGATACAATAAAAAAATGAATTTGTTTAAGTGACTTTCTATAAATCGCGCAGCGATCAATACCAGCGATGTTTTGAGATCAAAAAAACGTGATAAGCCTGTGAAATCGTTTGACAAAGCATTCCTTAACTTGTTAGGCTTGTCAGAGTCCCCAATCGCCCGATTGGGACGGAGGGTACAAACACTCCACGTTAACAGGAGCATCCTCTACGATCGGGCTGCCAGTGCTTGTCCTTCGAGATCGACTGTTTTGAAATGACACAATTTGTTTTCGTGTTCAGTTGAATCGAATGTGTCGATTGCGCTGTCGGCAGCCATATTGGATGGGTTTCCCAATCTAATTTTCTGGTTTTTTGCAGTTCGCTTGCGAAGCGCGAGGGTTTGAGAATTGCGCGGGTAGAGTGTCGCTCTGCGAAGTTTTATTTAGGAGGATCGCCGTGAGTAACCGCTCTGTTGGAAGATTTCTGGGGCTGTTGTTCATTGGGGGAAGTCTGATATTCAGCGCAGTCGCTGAAGCGACGACTCCGGTGCTCATATCGGCCGTGTCTCGGAAACTCCACAACCTGCCGGTCGTCGGCCTGACACCGTTCGATATCCCACTCACGCCATCTCCAAACATAGCCATCGAGTGCCGGGCTGTTGCAGGCTTTTCCGGAAGTCTGACCCTCATCATGACGTTCGACCAGCCTGTGGTCGCAGCGGCTTCGACGGCGACCATCACCGGAAAAGTTGGCGCGACAGTCACCGCGCCCGTTTTCAGCGGTAACACTGTTTCGATGACGGTCGGCGGATTGGTCGATCAGAATACATATACAGTCACTGTTAATAACGTCGCTGCGGCAGACGCGTCGGGTACGCTCGCGTCCGCTTCAGTCTCCTTTAGGAATTTGCTCGGTGATATCAACTCCAGCGGTACGACCAACATCACCGACGTTGCAGTCGTTAAATCTCAAATTAACTTGCCGGTGACAGCCGCCAACTTTCGCTGTGACGTCAACACGAACGGTTTGATCACCGTGTCCGACGTGGCCCAGGTCAAGCTGCGGGCCAACCTCAGCGTGGCGGGTGGAGCGTGGGTAAATACCGCACCTCAAGTCAGCACGATCGCGGATCAGGCGGCAACGAGCGGTATCACGACTGCACCGGTGGGTTTCACGGTTTCGGATTTGGAATCGCCGGCTGAGCTTCTGTATGTGACCCCTGTTTCAAGCAATCAGACGTTGCTTCCTGATGCCAATATCGTAATCGGTGGAACAGGGGCGTCACGCACCATTACCGTGGCACCCGCCGGTGGGCAGGTGGGTTCCTGCCAGGTCAATCTGCTGGTCAGTGACGGTATTCTAAACGCCGTGACTTCCTTCAATGTGACCGTCACCGCCGCGTCGACCCTTTACATCGCCACACTCACTCCCGAGGCGAATCACCCGTCAACCGGAGCCGGGACTGCAACGCTGCAAGTTGCGGCGGACGGCACGCATGCGGTGCTTCGATTCCAGTATTCCAATTTGACAAGCCCCAAGGTTTCAGAGCATTTGCATCACGGCGGTCCGGGTGTGGATGGCCCGATCATTTTCGATATCGATACTCCCTCGCCCCCGAGTCCACCCACACAGCAAGCCGATGGTTCGTACCTTTGGGTATTTGATCCGGCCGGCATCCCCAATCCTTCCGATATCGTTTCCGAAATTGCCGCCGGGAACTACTACATCAATGTCCACACGGTGAACTTTGCAGGCGGTGAAATCCGCGGGCAATTCAATTACGCCGCCGGATCGCAAGTCTTTACACCGCCCTCACCCGCTCCTCCTCAGCCGACGCTGGCTCCAACTGCAGATGACATCTCCCGTTTCCTGACGCAAGCTACCTTCGGCCCGACGCTCGCGGACTTAGGTTCCGCAAAGGTGATCGTCACCGCCAACACGCTCACAAACGGTAACACCAATTCATACGATGCCTGGTTGAACAATCAGTTCTCCATTCCCACGACTTCGATTTATGGGAATCAAGCCAGTGCAAACAATCCACTGTGGACGGTCACAGCGCGCTTGAAATCGGAGTTGAACAATATGTCACCGGATCGAGTGGTCGAAGCCTGGTGGCACAATTCGCTCACGGCGCCCGATCAGCTACGCCAACGTGTTGCCTTTGCATACAGCGAAATATTTGTCGTTTCATCTGCCGATGATGCGACTAACGGGCAGCCGTTGGGGATTGCCAACTACCACGACATGCTGGCCAACGACGCCTTCGGTAACTTCCGCACCATTCTAAATGATGTGACTTTCAATCCGATCATGGGACAGTATCTGAGCATGCGGGGAAATAATAAGCAGACCTTACCGGCACGGCCCAATGAAAATTACGCCCGTGAAATCATGCAGTTGTTCTCGATCGGGTTGAATCTGCTTCAGCCGGACGGTTCGCTGAAACTGGATGCAACCGGCTTGCCGATTCCGTGTTACAACCAATCCGTCATTGAAGGCTTTGCGCAATTGTTCACCGGCTACGATATCGATGGTAACGCCGCCCATTTGCCAGCCATTGATGTGGTGCAGCAGTTGAATCTAAACAATGCTGGAACTGCCAACACTCTGGTAACCTACAACAATTTTTACCATGTCCCCATGGCTCCCACGAGCTCTGGCCAGAACCACTCTTACTATCAGAAAGATCTGCTGTCTTACTCCGGCAACTATACGATTCCGGCCGGGTCGGGAGGCGATCGATATTTTATCGCTGATATCTCTTCCGGATCGCAGACCGTCATTGGGACGAACGACGAATTAAAGCGGGGGTTGGACAATGTGTTCAATCACCCGAACGTCGGTGCGTTTATCAGCCGTCAGCTCATTCAGCGATTAGTGGGCAGTACACCGAGTCCGGCATTTGTCTATCGAGTAGCTGGTGTTTTCAATGACGACGGCTCTGCCGGACACGTTCGCGGAAACATGCAGGCGGTTATCAAGGCTATTCTCACCGACTACGAAGCTCGTGCGCCGCAGTCTGATGCACATCCATTGACGCGCAACCCAGGTTACGGCCATCTCCGTGAACCGGTGCTCCGGCTTTCGGCTGCGATTCGCGGTTTCCATCCGGTTAGCTTGTCGGGGTATGCCAAAGTATCTCCTACGGATTCCCAACTGGGTCAGTCGCCTTACCGTGCTCCAACCGTGTTTAACTTCTTTCCCCCGGACTACTCTGATCCCGGTGTGGTAGCCGCCGCCTATCTTTCGTCGCCGGAACTGTTGATTGCCAATGAGAACACGAATGTCAATTACATCAACTCGGTGTATGCGGGCATCTACAACGCGGGCGTTTCGACGAACGCCTTTGGCTATGGCCCCAGTTGGCCGGGGAGCGATGTAATCTCCCACCTTGAAACCATGGATGGTTTCAATCTCGTAAATACCACAACCCAAGGTGCCAGCCCATCGGCGACGGCAACAAACACGGTTGGTCTGGCGGTCGGGCAGACCGTTCATGGCGCGGGCATCGTGCCGGGAACGACGGTCAACGCCATCGCCCCAGACATCCTCATTCTGCTTTCACACAGCGCGGTGGCGACGAACGCCAACGTAAGTTTGACGATCGGTGGCCAAGTCATAACCGGTGCGACAACGAACAGGAGCATCAACGTAATTGTTGCTGGGTCGACGACAGGATTGGCAATCGGGCAAGCGGTCACGGGTACGGGTATCGCAGGTGGGACGGTCATTGCAAACATAGCGACGGCACCCTCGGCCATCCTAACGCTATCGCAAAACGCGACGCTTAGCGCAACGAGTCCGTTGCTTTATGGAACGCAGGTGGTCGTGGCCAATACCTTGATTGGGCAACCTACTGTCTCGGTATTGAGTACTACTGGTCTCGTGCCGGGGCAGGCCGTATCCGGCGTCGGAATCCCGCTCTTGACTTACATCGTTTCCGCCGACACTGGAACGAGCACCGTGGTGCTGTCGCAGAATGCCACTGCGACGGGGACGGGCATCAATTTGCTTTACAGTTCATTCCCCTCTGAACTGCAATTGGGTGATGCTGTGGATATCTCCACGTCACCGCCCATCGTCAGTGCCCCAGCGGCGGCTTCTCAATATGGCTTGCTGGATCGGTTAAACTATCAGTTCATGGGCGGTTCGATGCCCGTAGCGATGAAGACTCGGATCGCCACTTACGTCAATACACAAATTCCCCGCGTTGCGCCAGCGACCGTGACGATTGTGCTGTCGGGTAACGTGACGGTCACAAATGCCAACGCAGCTCTCAGCATTAACGGTGTCCCTGTTACTTGCGGGACCACCAATGGCAGCGCGAATGTGACGGCGCCAATCGGTACGGCGAATTTGGTAATCGGACGGTCGGTTACCGGTGCCGGCATCGCGGCAGGTACGTCGATTGCGAACATAGTCGCCAGCAACAGCGCCAATGCACTGGCAAGAGCTCGGGCGGCTGCAGATCTGGTCATCGGTTCATCGCAGTTCAGCACGGAGAAATAACGCACCGCAGCCGCTGAGATTATTTTCGTAAGAGTCGGATGAATCTGAATACAAAGTAAGAATACGAACCCATCAGGTGAAAACTATGCGACGTAACAAGCACAAGCAGGAAGACATGTCTCGCCGCGACTTCATGTGGAAGGGCGGATGCGCATCCCTCGGCATCGCGAGCATGGCGTCGACGATCTGGGATCTTCGCTTCATGAATGCCGCGCTGGCCACCACCTCCGGGCCGATCACTGACTACAAAGCGCTTGTATGCGTGTTCTTATATGGTGGGAATGACGCAAACAACGTTCTGATTCCCACGGATCCGACAACCTACAACAATATTTACGTGCCGCAGCGCGGTGGTGTCTACTCGCAGACCTCCAACACGACCAGTCTGGCAATTTCGCCGGCGGGTACGATGTACACACCCACTGCCGGTGCCAGCTTCAACATCGGAGTGCTGCCGATTGCGCCGTTAACCAGCGACGGCCATACCTACGGACTTCACCCGTCGATGCCGGAAATGCAGGGCCTGTTCAATGCGGGAAAGATGGCGGTTCTCGCAAACGTCGGCACGCTCGTTTATCCGCTGAACCGAACCCAGTACATGAATAACTCGGTTCCCAAGCCTTATCAGTTGTTCAGTCATAACGATCAACAGGTCCAATGGCAGACGAGCGTTTCAGATAAACCTACCACGACCGGTTGGGGTGGCCGTTCCGCCGACTCGATCAATGATGCCGCCAACGGAACCGCAAGCGTCTCCATGTCGGTTTCACTCGGTGGACAAAATACATTTGAAGTAGGCGCTGCTGTCTCGGAATACACCATCAGCTCCAATGGCGCGCCAGGGCCGGTCAGCAATTTTGGTTCCGGCGCCAATAGTCAGTTGCAGGCTCTAAATGATTTGATCGGATACCGGCCCGGGGATGCCGGCTATACGGCTCAATATAGCGTCAGCAACATGCACTCGAATTTGTATGAGCAGTCTTATTCGAGCACGACTCGCAACGGTATCAGCAACGCCGTCGCGGTATCGGCAGTGATCAACGCCATGCCCGGT
>JBBRMF010000140.1:0-13253 GCA_038230975.1 Tepidisphaerales bacterium | reverse complement strand
TTGGGGGATGTGGTTGCCGCGCCGGGGGTGACGGACCCTCCGGTGCAGCCGGTGGTGCCCTCGGCGCCGGGATTGGGGGGGGCCACGCACCGGTTGGAGATTGTGGGGGGTGAGGCGACGCCGATTGGGGCGGTGCGGGTGTATCGGCCGGCGTTGTGGGGGAAGTGAGGTTGCAGCGTACGTGTGAAATTTTTTGAAAGTTCGATTGATTGCACGGGTGATGTGTTGTTCTATTTAGCCGGTTCGCCTGCGAAGCGTGTTTGGCGTCTGTCTGAAGCCCTTGGACACGGGTCGCAAGCGACCCGGCTAAATAAATCGAAGTAAGTAACCGGAAGTTTGACCGGGTGGCGCATCTTTCTTAGCATCGCAGTCGACGATGTTTAGATTGGGATCACTTATCTTCCGGAATATTCTGCGTAACCGCCGTCGAACGCTTTTGACGCTGGCGAGCACGGCGGTTTCGTTGGCGCTGTTGGCATTGCTGACGGCGCTGTACCAGGGGTTTTTCTATAGTGAGCCAACCTCTCCTTCGGAGGCACAGCGTTTGATTTGTCGGCATCGGGTATCGCTGACGCAGTCATTGCCGGCGAGTCATTTCCAGCGGATTAAGGCGTTGGCGGGTGTGGAAGAAGTTTCGGCGTGGACGTGGTTTCAGGGCAAGTACAAGGAGCCGAAAGATTTCTTCGCGCGGTTTGCGGTGGATGCGGATCGAATTTTTAACATTCGCAAAGACTGGCAGATGCCGCCGGAGCAAATGGTGGAATTTAAACGAACGCGGACGGCGTGCGCGGTGGGTGAGAAAATCGCGACGAAATACAACCTGAAGGTGGGGGATCGAATCGTCATCGTCGGTGATATCTATCCGGTCACGCTGGAACTCACGATCGCGGGAATTTATACGCACGCGCCCAATGGCGAGACGTTGATTTTTCATCGCGAGTATCTGACGGAGTTGCTGCCAACCGGTTCAAAATCTCGCGATACGGTGGGGACGTATGCGATTTTGGCTTCTTCGCCGG
Source organism: Tepidisphaerales bacterium (assembly GCA_038230975.1). GTDB lineage: Bacteria > Planctomycetota > Phycisphaerae > Tepidisphaerales > Tepidisphaeraceae > JANXVV01. The sequence continues at coordinate 12,234 of JBBRMF010000140.1, read as the reverse complement.
ACGATGTGCCACGGATTTCGCGGGCGATTGACGCGATGTTTGACAACTCGCCGTTCCCGACGCGCACGGAATCGGAAAAAGAATTCGCTCGATCATTCCTGGCGTTTCTCGGGAATATCAAGCTGTTTCTGGCAGCAATCGTAAGCGCGGTGACGTTTACGATTTTGCTGGTGTCAGCCAACACCGTGGCGATGGCGGTACGGGAGCGTACGAGGGAGATGGCGATTCTGCGGACGCTGGGTTACACGCCAAATGAGATCTTGCAGTTGATTCTGGGGGAGTCGGTCGCCATCAGTTTACTTGGCGGAGTGGCGGGACTTGGTCTGGGATTGTTGCTCGCAAAAGTCCTGGAGGCGAGCGGCGCGAACTTTGGATTTCAGGGACTGAAATGGCAGGCGTGCGCGATTGTGCTGGGGATGTCGGCGCTGATCGGTTTGCTGGCGGCGCTGGTGCCGGCGCTGGTCGCGGCTCGGAAAAATGTCGTGGAATCACTGCGGTTTACGGGTTGAATATTCATGGGCGTTCCGATCACTTACAATCTCCGCAATCTCGTCGAGCGCAAGGGCACGACGTTCATGACGGCAGTCGGCATCGGGCTGACGGTGGCGGTGCTGGTGACGGCGCTGGCGTTGACCGAAGGCCTGAAAAGCATCTTCGCCGGCAGCGGTGATCCGCGGCATTTGATCGTGCTTCGCAAAGGGGTGGATTCGGAATTGAGTTCATCCGTGACAAGCGAATCGTATCAGATCATCCGCAGGCTACCGGGCATTGCGACGGATGCAAGCGGTGAGCCGATGGTTTCACCGGAGGCGTTGACGGTGGTCAATCTGCCGAGTGTCGATTTCCCGACGGGTATGAACGTGAGCGTGCGCGGGATGTTGCCGATCGGTTTTTCGATGCGGACGATGGAGATTCTGAACGGCAAGAAGTTTGAGCCGGGCCTGCGGCAGATCATTGTCGGCGAATCGATCGCGCGGCGATATCCGGATGCGCAGCTCGGTAAGAAAGTGAAGTTCGGGCGCGGGTCGTGGGAAGTGGTGGGTGTTTTCCGCGTGGGGGATTCGGCATCGAACAGCGAGATCTGGGTTGATCTGAATCAACTGCGCGGTGACTTTGAGCAGCAAGGGGGAAGCAGTTCATTGCTGGTTCGGGCGGAAAGCAATACAGCGCTCGAATCGCTGACGAAAACAATCATGGAAGACCAAAGGCTCGGGTCGGGCGTACTGAGCGAAAAAAAGTATTACGAGGCGATGACCAGCGCAGGGCTTCCGCTGCAGTCACTTGGGTTTGCGGTGGCGATCATCATGGCGGTTGGCAGTGCGTTCGCGGCGACGAACACGATGTACGCAGCAGTGGCGCGGCGGGCGAGGGAGATCGGCACGATGCGGGCACTTGGATTCGGACGATGGGCAATCCTGCGATCCTTTATGCTGGAATCGATTTGCCTTGCGCTGATTGGCGGAATTTTCGGCGTTTTGCTGGCGTTGCCGATGAACGGATTCACGACCGGCGTGGGCAGCTTCGCGACATTCAGCGAAGTGGCGTTCAAGTTCAAGGTCGGACTGAAAGCCATTTTATGGGGGCTTGGTTTCGCGGCTCTGATCGGCGCACTCGGTGGATTTTTGCCGGCGTGGGCTGCGTCTAAAAAAGGAATCGTCGCGGCGATGCGCGATTTATAATTGAACCACCGTGGATACTGAACTCCAAAAACTTCGGATCAACAAAGAGCACAAGGCGCAACGCGATGAGCGGTCGAGTTGGCCGTGGGTTTTCGTTTTGATCGTGGTCGTGGGGGCCATTGTCATTGGATGGCAGTGGCGTTTGGCATCCGCAGCTCCATCGGTGCAGACGATGCTGGTGCGCGTGCCGGAGGGGACGGTCACCGAATCGGATCTCGTGGTGCTGAACGCGACGGGATATGTGATGGCGGCCCACAAGATTGAACTGGCCAGCAAGGTGCTTGGCCGGGTGGCGTGGATCGGCGTGGAGATGGGCGACAAGATTGAAAAAGGGACAGTTCTCGTTCGCCTGGAAGATGATGAGTATCGAGCGCGGGTGGCGCAGGAACAGGGTCGGTTGGATAATGCCAAGGCGCTGTTGGCGGAGTTGGAAGCGGGGTCGCGCACGCAGGATATCGCGGCGGCGCAGGCCAAGGTCGATCAGATGAAAGCCGAGCTGACCAACGCCGAAGTCAGCCTGAAACGCATGGTCGGGCTGGAGAAGACCGGGGCGATTTCACCGCAGCAGATTGACGATGCGGATGGGCTCGTGCGATCGCGGCAGGCGCAATTTGAATCGCAGCGGCAGCAGTTCGAGTTGGTGAGAGTCGGGCCGCGCAAGGAACAGATCGACGCGCAGCGCGCCACGGTACGGCAGCTTGAAGGTGGGCTGGCGATGTCGAATATCGACCTGTCCAATACCGTCATCCGCTCGCCGATTCCTGCGACGGTGTTGGCTCGCAACGTTGAAGTGGGTGAGTTTGTCACCACCGGTTTTGTCGGCGAACGCGGAGCCAAGGGGTATGTTGTTTCGATCGCCGATTTGAACGACCTGCGGGTGGAGTTGGATATTAGTCAAAATGATTTTGCGAAGGTATTGCCGAAGCAGCCGTGCTGGATTGTGACGGATGCGTATCCGGATAAGAAATATGCGGGGCAGGTGGATTTGATTTCGCCGGAGGCCAACCGTCAGAAGGCGACGGTGCAGGTGCGGGTAAAGGTGTTGAATCCGGATAATTTTTTGAAACCGGATATGAACGCGACGGTGTCGTTTCTTTCACCGCTGAAATTGGCGGCGACGCAAGGGTCGGCCTCAAAACCTGCGGCGGAGCGGCCGGCGATACGCGTGCCGGCGACGGCGGTTCGCGATGGCGCGGTGTTTGTTGTTGAAAAAGGAATCGCGATCAAGCGAACGGTTGCCTCGGTGAAATCCGGTGGCAATGACGTGGAGATTCGCAAGGGATTAAGCGGGGGTGAGATTCTGATCATCAGCCCGCCGGATACATTGCAGGACGGCGCCGCGGTGAAAACCGTGGAAGCCAAGAGCTGAAAGGAACATTCGTGAGCGAAGCGATCGTGCAGGCCATCACCTTGAGCAAAGAGTTTGAGCGCGGGCAAACGAAAGTGGTTGCGCTGGATCAGGTGGATGTATCCATTCAGCGCGGGGAGTTTGTGGCGTTGATGGGCCCTTCGGGCTCCGGGAAAAGCACGCTGCTGCATTTGATTGCCGGCATGGATAAACCCACCGGTGGGCAATTGATGGTGCTGACCATCGAGCCGGCTACGATGGGTGAGCGGAGCCTTGCGCGATGGCGAAACAACTGCATCGGGTTTGTGTTTCAATCGTTTAATTTGATTCCTGTGTTGACGGCCCAGGAGAATGTGGAGCTGCCGTTGAAGCTGACATCCCTCAATCGCGCTGAACGGCGGGCGCGCAGCGCGACGGCGCTAAAGCTAGTGGGATTGGAAGACCGGATGGACCACTTCCCACGGCAGCTTTCCGGCGGGCAGGAACAGCGCGTCGCCATCGCGCGGGCGATCGTGACGGACCCGGATATTATTCTGGCGGATGAACCGACGGGGAATCTTGATGCGGCGAGCGCTCGGGATGTGCTATTGCTTCTGCAAAAGCTGAACAAGGATTTCGCCAAAACGATCATCATGGTCACGCACGATCCACACAGCGCTGCCGCCGCTTCGCGGGTGATTCATCTGGATAAGGGGAAGTTTGTGGAGGCCGAACCGGTTCATTGATCGTTTTGAATTCAAGAGAAATGAACGCCAGGACGCAGAGAACGCCAAGGAAGATTCTGGATGATGCCGTCTTATTAGATCACTTTTCAGCTTGGTACGTCGCTTAGGTGTCGCGGTGCCACAGGTCGGCGTACGCGCAGACCTGTGCTTTTTTCGGTGAATGACACGCACGGGTCTCGGAGTACCGCGACCCGTGGCACCCAACCAAGTTGAAAAACGCTCTAAGCGTGGGAAATTACGCGGCTTTCAATTCGCAGGTTCCGCAGTGAGCTTGAGAATTTATTCGTCGCACGGGCTACGGAAATCTTCTCAAGCTTAGTGCGTAACCTACACTGGTCGCGCACCATGATTTAGTTCCCGCTTGGCAATTTGGAACAAATAAATCGGAAGTTTTTTGCGGATGAAGCGATTTTCAAACAGCGTCTTCTGGCCGGCGAAGTAGTGGTTGGATGTCGCGGCCAGCGCATTTATGTCATTCCAGTAATCTGCCGATTGGACGTGAACCGTGAATCTCTGCAAGATGGCTTCGCTTTGAACGCTCATAGGCCACTGCCGCCCTACGTCGATCAAGTGAGATTGCTTAGCCAAATCTTCAAACGATTCCGGCTTTGAAAGGTTGAATAGGCTCAGCACCCATCGGTAGTATCCGGCATGATCAGTTTTCAAAGTGAGGGTGGATACACCGTCCCGCAAGGCAGAGTGAGCATCTACCAGGAATGGCTCGGCCATCAGGCGATTTTTCAATTCGGCCGGGCGATCGCATGGATCTGGATGAAACACCCATATTTCATCCACTTCCTGCTCCGCGAAAATCTGCCGCACATTCTGGGCGCGCGCGCGGAGCAGCACGATATTGCGCAGTCGCATTTCCGTAAGGCGTTTCGCTCCGTCGTAGATCGCCTTGCATTTCCAATCGAGTCCGATGAACCCCGTCCGCGGATGATTCGCGGCAATTCGGCAAAGGTAGGCGGCGTCGAAACAACCGACTTCAAAGATCACCTGGCCATCAAAATGAGGCCCGATGCGTTTCTGAAAAAAATCGTTCCAACGCCCATGATTTTGAAAAGCCGCCTGATCGACGAAGGCAACTTCGTCAAATCCATGCATTTTTTGGGCGTAAATACTGCGAGAAGGTTTGATTGGAGGCAAAGACGCGGTCACGCTTCCCCGCGTTTGGCGAGAGCGGCCACCATTGTGATTAATTCGGCCGGCTCGACAGGCTTTACGACGTGGTGCTGAAACCCAGCTACGACGGCTTTCATCCGATCTTCCGCGCGTGCGTATGCGGTGAGGGCGACTGCGGGAGTATTGCCCCCTTGATTCGAATCTAATGCTCGCACCCGGCGTATCAGTGAGTAACCATCTTCGCCCGGCATGCCGATGTCACTCACGAGAATGTCGGGGCGCTCAGACTGAACCATTTGGTAGGCCTCCCCGGCCGAGCTCGCAACAATTACCTGGGCACCACAATCCTCGAGCAGCCTTCGGACGAGTCCTCGCGCGTCCGGCTCGTCGTCCACCACAAGCACTTTCACACCGCTGATTTCCGCGCGATTTTCTTTCGTAGTGGGACCCACTCCCATTTTTGGGTGCCGCCGCGCCGTCAATGAATCGTCATCTGAATAGATGGCCGCCAGCGGTAGTGAAACAATAAATGTCGCCCCTTTTCCGGACCCCACGTTGCTTGCGCGAACGCTTCCACCGTGAAGCTCCGACAATTGTTTCACGATCGCCAGACCCAAACCGAGTCCACCATGGCGCCGCGTGGTGGAAGCATCTGCCTGTCTGAATCGACCAAACACATGCGGAAGAAATTCGGGTTTGATCCCCTCGCCGGAATCGACAATGCTGACCTCGACATGCGAATCAACTCTCTCCATCAACACTTGGATGCGTCCATCTTTCGGAGTGAACTTGACGGCATTACTCAACAGATTCCAAAATATTTGCTGCAGGCGGTTCGGATCCCCCGAGACCGGCCCGGCGGTTGGATCGAGTAGGGTCTGAATTCGGATTCCCTTGGCATCGGCGGCGGGTTTGACGGTATTGACGGACGCAAAAATCACGGCGGCCAAATCGATGCGCTGCATATCCAATCGTACTTTCCCACTGATAATTCGACTCATATCGAGCAGATCTTCAATGATTTGCGTTTGCGCACGGGCATTGCGCTCAATTGTCTCCAATCCCTGGCGTAAATCCTCCGGATCAGAAGAATCGCTTATCAGAATTTGCGACCAACCCAAAATAGCATTCAGTGGGGTTCGCAACTCATGGCTGAGCGTCGCCAGAAACTCGTCTTTCATATGGCTGGCCCGCTCGGCGTCACCCCTTGCGGCCCGCTCGGATTCTAGCAGTTCCTCAATTCGGTCCCGCAACTGCTTTTCATCGTGAATATCCGTGCAGGTTCCAAGCCAGCGAATGACCTGACCCTTGCCATCCTTCACCGCGACGGCGCGAACGAGAAACCATCGAAACACCTCATCCGCGCGGCGGACACGAAACTCAATGTTGTACGGATCACCGGATCCAACAGAGGACGCCCATGTTTCATACGCGCGCTGCAGATCTCCCGGATGGATGTACTGATCCCATTTCGCAAGCTCAAATGAACCTTCCGGAACACTGATGTACTCGAACCAACGGCGATTGTAGTAATCGAGGATCCCATCCGGTTTTGCAGTCCAGACGATCTGTGGCATGGCATCGGCAAGCTGGCGAAACTTGGCCTCGCTTTCCCGCAAGGCGTCCTCCGCCAACACGCGCTGTGTTTCTTCGGTGCAGGCACAAAACAACCCGAGAATTTCACCGTTTTCACCAGGAATGGGACTGTAAGACCAGTTAAAATAAGTTTGTTCCGTAAAACCGTTCCGTTCCATGACCAGTGACGCGCGTTCGTTCCAAGTCGCCTCTCCGCGCAGCATGACCGCGTCGACCTGTGGACCAAGAACATCCCAAATTTCGCCCCAGATTTCCCGGGCCGGTTGCCCGAGAGCTGCCGGATGGCGTTTGCCCAGGACCGGAATGTATGCATCATTGTAAATGTTCAGGAGTTCGGGCCCCCACCAGACAAACATCGGGAATCGCGAATTCAGGCAGATCCCCACCGCCACACGCAGACTGTGAGGCCATGTGGCGACGGGTCCTAAAGTAGTAGATCGCCAATCAAACTGACGCACCGCCAATCCCATGATACCGCCCCCTTCCGGCAAAGCGTTCTCGTCGATTTGAGACAACCCGCTGGAGACGGATGTACCGGCAGTGGGATGAGGCTTGACCATATTCTTGAACTGTACCCATTTGCAAGAAATGCGCACAGGGACATTCTGGAGCGATTATAGACTTGACTGGCCAAGGCTTGCCCGCCGACCGGGGGCGAGCAAGCCATTTGCCAATCGTGTTGAATCGATATCCGCTTGCCACTTACGATTGCGATTCCCCCTCCAACTCTGAAAGTAATTTATCGACTGCGATATCCAGCTTCAAATTATTTTCATAAACATCGTTCATCAGGGCCTGGCGGACATTGGCGATTTTGTTGATACGCATATCCTCCCCGCGTTTCAGCTTCAACATCATTTCTGCGGCCAACGCACGTTCCGACACGTTATAGATTCTTCGTTGTCGAGGCTGCTTCCGGGCAGTCTCCATAAAAGACTGAATCGCTTCATCGCGAGTTTGCGAGGTGGGCACATTTGCCCCGGGAAGGGAACTCGTTGAGAACGTTTCCGGGGTAAAAGATTTCCATGCTGCCTGGAAGGTTCCAGTGGCTTGCTGGGAAAGCATGGGGGTCAAGCACGATGGGTGAAAGTTCAGCTTCATCAAAAAACTCCATTAGATTACAAACAGCGGTCGCCATCGCCCTCGATGATCCATCCCGCCGATCTAGGTTTAACAAACTGGGGGCCACAGACTTCATAGTTTCGTGTCCAGTAAAACCTCCTATATTAACATCGTCTACGCAATCGAAGGTTCATCAGTATATTATTGGCGAAACTAACCTGTCGCGGTTGGGTCATTGCGGCATGACATCGCACGAATTGAATACGGGAAACCTCAAGTTAGAGGCAGGCACTCCACACAATCGCCTACCGCCCGCTTCAGAATGAAATTTACTTGAGGCCGCTCTGCTTTAACGATTTCCACATTTGCGGTAGTATGCTGACCATTCCCGTTATGGACCCGACACCGATCCCCACAACTTCTGACATTCTTGAAAGTCCCAACGACACCGTCCGGCCTCCCATGCGCGGGTGGATCATACTTGCGGGACTGAGTGCAATTGGCCTGTTCGTTTTGGCGGTCGCGATTCTCTACATTCAGTGGCTACGAAACGAAAACCCAAACGCCAGCATCGTTATTCAAGCCGAATCGAGACTCGATGAGGCGACCGTCGTCGTTAAGCCGCTCGGGGGATCAAGTCATGACTCCATCATCGCACAATTCAAAACCGGGCAAAATCACCGGCTTCATTTTCACGTGCCGCCCGGCGCGTACAACATCACCGTCCGGGATATTGAGGGAAAACTGCTGTTCCCCGAACGCCCGGATCTTGAATATTTGCTCTATGCCATGAGACCTCTTTATATTCGACTGGAACTCAATTCCCCAATCCCTCCCTCCAACGCCACTTCTTCCGGTGGCGCAAAGCTATGACCTTAGGCGATCTTTGGCCCCGCTCCTGATAGCATGCTGTAACGGCAGCATCACCGTCACACATTTGCCATCACTTTCATTTGCGGAGGCTTCATGATTTTAAGCGTTCGATCCGGATCACGGCTAATCTCAAACGTACCTGCGGCAATGAAGATTGCATTCGCAGGGCTCGTTCTTTTAGGTGCCGGATGCAAGGAAAAGTCAGACTCTGTCACTCCGAGTGGCGTCAAACCCATCGCGCGGACCATCGCCGTCATCCCGAAAGGGGCAACGCACGAACATTGGCAGCGCGTCAAAGCGGGCGCGGAACAAGCCGGCAAAGAGTTCGGTGTGACCATCCTCTGGAAAGCGCCGCAGACCGAAAACGATCGTCAACAGCAGATCGACCTCGTCAAACAATTCACCGCCGACACCGTGTCGGCGATCGTCGTTGCTCCGCTCGATGACAGGGGACTGGTCCCCTCCATCAAGGCGGCGGCGTTGGAAAAAATCCCGGTCATTCTGATCGATTCCGGTTTGGCCGGTGTGGTCGGCAAGGACTACATCGCCTACGTCGGGACCGACAACCGCAAGGGTGGCGTGATGGCCGGCGAGGCTTTGGGCAAGGCACTCGGTGGCAAAGGTAAAGTGGTCATGCTCCGCTACATGGAAGGATCTGCCAGCACCGCCGAACGCGAAACCGGATTCCTCGAAGCGATCAAAAAATTCCCTGACATTCAGATCATCTCCGACAAGCAATACTCCGGCGCAACTTCAGACGTTGCGCAAACCAAAGCATCCAACATGCTGGATGATCTCCGCCTGGCAGACGGTGTGTATACCCCGAACGAATCCAGCACATATGGCATGCTCGAAGCGCTCCGAAAAGCAGACCTGATCAAGAAAGTGAAGTTCGTCGGGTTTGATACCTCACCCCCGCTGTTGGCTGCCGTCAGAAAAGGGGACATCATAGCCGTGGTCGCTCAGAACCCGCGGAAGATGGGATATCTCGGAGTCAAAGCCGCCGTCGATAGTCTGAACAGCACGACCGTCGAACCGAGCATCGATACCGGTGCAATTCTGATCACCAAGGAAAACATCGACAGCGACGAAGTCAAAGCGCTGTTCGCCACCCAATAAACGCGTCGACTCTACAAGCCGCATGTCCGACTCATCCGAAAATCCCGCGCGACGATTGCAGGTCATCGGCATCCGCAAACGATTCGGCGCGACCCTTGCCCTGGACGGTGTCGACCTCTCGGTTGCGCCCGGGCAAGTCGTTGCGATCGTCGGAGAAAACGGTGCCGGCAAGAGCACGCTGATGAAAATCTTATCCGGTGCGCATCAGCCGGATGAAGGGCAGATGTGGCTCGACGGCGTGCCATACGCTCCGCGCACTCCGATGGCCGCCCGCAAGGCCGGTGTGAGCATGATCTATCAGGAACTCTCGCTCGCGCCACATTTATCGGTGATGGAAAATATCCTGCTGGGCATGGAACCAACCCACGGACCGTTCCTGAATTGGACTGAGATTCGCCGTCGCTCAGTCGATGCCCTGCGGCAACTCGGTCGACCCGACATCCGCCCGGATGCGATCGTCTCGCGACTCAGCCCGGCGGATCGACAACTGGTGGAAATCGGTCGCGCGATCGCCGTCGGCTGTCGCGTGCTAGTGTTGGATGAACCCACCAGCAGCCTCACCGCAACCGATATTCGACATCTGTTCGATCTCGTGCGAAAGCTTAAGGCCGACGGTCACGCGATTCTGTACATCTCGCATTTCCTGGAAGAAGTCCGCGAAATTTCCGACCGCTTTACCGTGCTGCGCGACGGGCAAAGCGTCGGTGAAAGACGCATGGCCGACACGACCGTCCATCACATCATCCAAATGATGGTCGGCCGCGAGGTGAAAGATCTCTATCCGCGCTCTCATCGAATCCCCGGCGAAACCGTATTGGAAGTGAAGCAATTGCAAGGCGTCAATGGCCCACGTGAAGCCTCCCTGCAACTACGGCGCGGTGAAGTGCTTGGCATTGCGGGCCTCATCGGCGCCGGCCGCACGGAACTGCTTCGAACGATCTTTGGCCTCGACGCGCTTCGTGGCGGTCAACTCCGCGTCGCACGTTCTACCGGTTCTGGTTCTCCCGGCCGACGATGGAAACAGGGCGTCGGCATGGTCAGTGAAGATCGCAAAGTCGAAGGCCTCGCGCTCTCGCTCAGCATCGCTGAGAACCTCACCCTTTCCAGCCTGAAAAAAATGGGTCCCGCCGGTCTGGTGATGCCCCGCCTTCAGGACGCGGCCACGCAGCACTGGGTCAATCGACTGGGAATAAAATGTCGCGGCCCACGGCAGTCCGTCGGCGCGCTGTCCGGTGGAAACCAGCAGAAAGTCGCCATCGCCCGGCTGCTTCAACACGGCGTTGATATCCTGCTGCTCGATGAACCCACGCGCGGCATTGATGTCGGATCGAAGGCCCAGATTTATCAATTGATTGATGACCTGGCGGCAGGTGACCAATCAACCGGTCGCCCGCCTTGCGCCGTGCTGATCGTCAGCAGCTATCTCCCTGAATTACTCGGCACCTGCGATCGGATAGCCGTCATGTGTCGCGGCATCCTCGGCCCGGCCCGGCCGGTCGCTGAAATCACCGAACATCAGATCATGCTCGAAGCAACCGGCACCGCAAATTCAGTTCTTATTTAGCCGGTTCGCTTGCGAACCGGCTAAATAATGCAGAAGGACTCTACTTCCATGCTCCAAAAGATCAGCACGCTCATCGGACTCATCGCCGTCATCATCCTGTTTGCCACCTTGCGCCCGCACACCTTCCCCACCGTCGGCAACCTGAAGCTGATGCTCATTCAAACCGCCGTCGTGGCAATTGCAGCGCTTGGGATGACGCTCGTGATCGTCTCCGGCGGCATCGATCTGTCGGTCGCCTCGACGATCGCCGTGGTCACGATGGTCGTCGCCACGCTGCTGAATTGGAACGTTCCCCCCTTGCTCGCGGCACTCGGTGGCATCGCGGCGGCCAGCGTGCTCGGGCTCATCATCGGTTTGCTGATCAGTCAATTGCGACTGGTTCCGTTCATTGTCACTCTCGGCACCTGGAGCGCCTATCGCGGCCTGGCCAAAGGCATCGGGCAGGAACAAGTCATCAACACCGAAAGCAACTGGCTCAGCCAATTGACGATCAACCCCACCGGCGGAATGCGCTGGATGGTTCTCGCCCCGAGCGTGTGGATCGCGATTGCGCTCGCGTTGCTGGTGGCCGGTGTCATGCGATACACCCGATTTGGTCGCCATGTCTTTGCCGTCGGATCCAACGAGCAAACCGCGCGGCTGTGCGGCGTCCCGGTCGAACGGGTCAAAATCCTCGTCTACGTCTGCTCCGCCGCCCTCGCCGGGGTGGCGGGTGTGCTGCAATTTTCCTACATCAGCCAAGGCGATCCCACCACGGCCGCCGGCATGGAATTAAATATCATCGCCGCCGTCGTCATCGGTGGGGCCAGCCTTTCCGGTGGTCAGGGAACCATCTCCGGCACGCTGATCGGCGCGGCGATCATGACCGTGCTAGGCAACGGTTGCACCAAACTCGGCCTGCAAAACTGGGTGCAGGAAATCATGACCGGCGGCATCATCATCCTCGCCAACGCCCTCGATCGATTCCAACACCGCAGCACCGACTAGTGCTTTGTCAAACTTCTAATTTAGCGTGCCACAGGTCGCGGGTAAACCGAGACAGGTGCGCGCCCCCCCCCACCCCAGGTCTCGGAGTTACGCGGCCAGTGGGACCCCAGGAGGCCCAAACCCAAGATAGTAGAGTGGAAAATGACATTGGGGCGC
>JBBRMF010000139.1:0-13343 GCA_038230975.1 Tepidisphaerales bacterium | reverse complement strand
GGGCGGAAATTGAAATTGCCGTCTTCGCTACCGAGATAGAATCGACCGTTCTTGTAGCCGGCCGAAAATGAACCGACCTCCATCATCTGGCTGCGCTTCGTGGCGTCGTCAATGATTTGTTCCGAGGTCTTGGTCGCTTCGGCCTTGATCGCGATATCGCGTTGCATGCGCTCGAGTTGATCCAGTCGCGTCCGCAGGGCATCAATCTCGCTACGCGCGCTTGTTGGCGATATTTGAGTCTGAGTTGCAATGGGATCCTGTGCAAACACCGGACCTGCGACAGCCATCATCAGTACGGCAGTCGCGACACAATTCTTCACCTTCATCGAATACTCCTTCCACAGAGATTTCTCATCCACCCGGTCACACGACCAAACACCCATTGGTGTTTCCATGAGTCAGGCGGGGGATTGTATAAGCTTATGTTTAAAACACGTTAGGAATTCATTAAGAATGTGTTAACTAAACGCATTCCATTTAAATGAATAACTGTAACTGCACCACGCCGGAGAATTCTCCTTTGCCACTTGGCATCGCCAGCACATTATTGGGGGCGTCGTCAAAGGGAAGACCCTTCGGCAGGTACTGCAATTGGGCGGTCATCTTGCATTTGTGACCGAAGAAGTAGTAGTTCAGACCACCGGCGATCACCGGAATGTAGTTTTTGCTGCCCGCTGCAGTGCCGGCAACGTGGATGTATTCGAACCGGCCATAAGGTTCCCACTTCTTGTCGATGAGGTATCCAACCTGAAGGAAACCGGCATACTCATTGGTCGATCGATCCAGGACCGATGCAGGCGGGGCAGCGATATTGGCACCCGTGATCGTCGGCTGGTATTGGCCGAAGTTGTGATTTGTGTATCGATCCAGGACTGCACCATAGACACTCAAACCGCTGGGGGAGGCGTAAAGCGCGTCGATGACGCCCACAATCTGGCCCCTATGGCCGCGTTCGGAATAGTCCGCACCGACACCGATCACCAAGAGCGGCGCCGTCACGTCGACGGCACCAATCTGATTGTATTCCTTCCAATTGCCCATCACCTTGAATTCAGCGCGACCCACGACGCCGTAGTTAAACGCGTTGCTGTTCGGGAAATCGAGGAAGTTCGTATTGCCCGAGCGCAAGCCGTGATTGATTCCACCTTCAGCGCGAACCCAGGTCTTTGGATCATAGATTGCCGTGACCGCTTCAGTGAACCCTTCAGCATTGGCGAAGATGTCGCTGGCGATCGGACGCTCGACGGACTGCTGACGGACGTTGCCAATGATTTGATCGTGAAGAAGCGGATCGCGGATTTGTCCACCGCGGACGTAAAAGTCGGATCCGGTGAAGTGGTATTTCGCCCAGGCCTCTTCCAGTACTGGGGTTCCACCGAGACTATTGCTGACAGTACCGATCTTGGTGCCGGCGGCATCATTAACGGTGGCGGTTCCAGATGCCTTCTGCGTACCCCAAACCATGTAGTACGAGAGATCAGGTGTGAAAACATTGCCGTCAAACCCAAAACGGGCGCGGCGGACTTCAAAACCATTCTGAGTATCGTTATCACCACCCGGTTTGAAGTCTTGCCTCACTACCGTGACGTCACGAAACTGAAGGTGCAGGAATGGCCGGAAAAGAAAATTCCCGTCTTCGCTGCCAAGGTAGAATCGGCCATCCTTGTAGCCGGCGGAAAAAGAACCCACTTCCATCATCTGGCTGCGGCGAGACGCATCGCCGACCACCTGTTCAGTCGTCTTATTCACCTCGGCCTTGAGCGCCATTTCCTTCTGCTCGGACTCCAATTGATTGATCCGCGCGCGAATTGCGAGGATCTCACTCGACGGATCCTGCGCCGCGGCTTGATGGGTCGATGCATCAAGTTGTATGGGATCCTGACCAAAAACCGGGCCCGCTGCGGCGAGCAACAGTGCAGCGACCGTAAAACCATTCTTCACCTTCACGAGATACTCCTTCCACAGAGATATGGGTTCATCATTCCTGACCAATTCCACTCAAAGGCACGAAATGCCGGGCCAGAACCTAATTTAATTCGGCAACCTTCGCAAATAATCATGAATTTCACAAATCCACCGGCTTGCAAAACGCTTCAAACCACGACTTTCCGGACGTGGTTTAATTCGCGGCGGGAACTATAACGCATCAGGTTGCTATTAGTCCAAAATTATTCAGAGCATGCCTGCCATTGATTCTGTTCATATTCGGCGCGCGAAATATATGCGTGAATGGTGGCAACGTGAAAGGAATGCCGCGCATTTGGACGCTTCTGGCCGTGAATGCCCATCGGACAGGATTACCTCTGATACAACCACAAATCGTCGAAGAACGTAGAACTCGACCAAAAAATACAGAACATTCAAACTTTCCTGTTGACATGTAAGTCTAATAGTCTTACTTTGTAGTCACAACAGCTTAGCTTATTGTTTATGCGGTGGTAAGACATGGCTAGAGATCGACAGGATATTACTGAAGCGGAAATGGGTGTGATGCAGGTTCTATGGGATCGCGGCCCCAGCGCCACCCGGCAGATTGCCGACGCGATTCAGCAGGGATCGGCCGACACCAACCAATATGCCACGGTTCAAAAGCAGCTCGAACGCCTGGAAGCCAAGGGATTCGTTCGGCGCGACCGAACTTTATATGTTCATGTCTTCAGCGCCGAGGTGAAGCGCGAAGAACTGATCGGAAGGCGTATCCGTGAAATGGCTGATAAGCTTTGTGGCGGATCACTGGCCCCGATTCTGAGTCATCTCGCGCGCTCGCAACCCCTCAGCAACGATGAACGTCGAGCACTTCGGGAACTGATCGACGCGCCATTGGAAGAGAAACCGCTGGTTGGTGGATCGAAAAATCCCATCACAGATCCCAAGGGCAACACAAAACGACGATGAGGTGACATTTGAGCACTGCAATCAACTTTGCCTTGGGCAACACATTGATGGCCTGCGTATTTGCCGCACTTGCCATTCTTGTGAGCCAAACTTTCAAGCGACCGGCACTCACACACGCGATGTGGCTTCTCGTGCTCGTCAAACTGGTGACACCACCCCTTTGGACACTCCCGATCCATGTGGAACTGTCAACAGCGACGAAGCCGACGGCACCGCCGCTCATCAGCGTACATCAAGAAGTAGAAGCATCGCCGATTTCCTCTGAACTCACCATTGAAACCATTCAGATGGAGCGCGTTGCTACGCCAACGATGGATCGCTCGACGCCTGATGCCCGATTTCCACTGGTCGTTGTTCCCCAACGAGATTCCAGGGTTCCAATTAGCCCGAGTGCCGATGCAGAAGAAATTTCTCCACCATTGAACGGCTTACCTGCCAAGAGTACCTCGATCGCTCCGGAGCCGGAGCAGCCTTGGAGTCTCAGATGGCCAGGATTCGGTGTGTTTTTACTGGTTATCGCGGCCATTGGAACGATTTTCTGCACACTGGTCATCGCCATCCGACTGGCGCGATTTCAACGATTGCTGCGGTACGCGGCCGATGCGTCCCCGGAAGTGCAACATCTGACGGAAACACTCGCCGGGCGCATGGGTGTGCAGATGCCCAGTGTATCGATGGTGCCGGGCGCGATCTGTCCAATGGTTTTTTCGCTCGGTGGAAAGCCGCGCATTTTGATCCCTGATGTGTTGTGGCGTCGCCTCGATTCCGTGCAACAGTCCGCACTGTTGATGCACGAGTTGGCGCACCTGCATCGCCGCGATCACTGGGTTCGATGGCTGGAGATCGTCGTCACCGTACTCTATTGGTGGCACCCGGCCGTCTGGTGGGCTCGGCGCGAACTCCGCGAAGCCGAAGAGCAGTGCTGCGATGCTTGGGTCGTTTGGATGATGCCAGGTTCCAATCGCCCCTACTCAGCGGCTTTGCTGGAAGCGATGGATTTTGTTTCCGTGCCGTCGCCGGCAGCGTCCAGTCAGGCCATCGGAAGTTCCCAGGGGTATTCAATGAACCGTAAAAACAGAATCGTTGTGCCCGCGTGGGCCAGCGGAATGGGACAGTTCAACCAGCTCAGAAGGAGACTTATCATGATCAAGACAGCTCAGGTTTCCAGGCGTTTGTCGTGGACGGGACTCTCATCGGTCTTCGTACTTGGAGGGCTACTTTTGCCGGTCGCTCCCGGGTTAGCGCAGGTGTCAACTAAAACTGCCGAACAGCCGGTGCCCGCGCTCAAACCTGCGAATGAAACGCGCGCCACCCCTGAATCTGCGCCCAGCGTCGCGGAAGAACCGAACGGGAACGAGGGACAGAGCTCTCGTCGTGAGGAATCGGAAGACGTCCTAAAGTTGAACCCGCCAAAACCGGAATCACCGCGTATTGAGCCGACGACGGTTCGGCAGCCGGCCGTTTATATCCTTTCTCAATCGGCACCATCGATTCCCGCCGAGCCTGCTGAGCCGCCGAGTGCCGATTCAAGACCTGCAACATTATTATTGCCAACCCCAACCACTCCAGTGCCGCCGGCAATATCAATGCAAATGAGAATGTTCGAAGGCGCAGCTTCGCGCGCTCAGGGGCAAGCTCAGGATCGCGAGCTTCAGGTAGCCCGCGCCGAAATTCAGGCGCTTTCCGCGAAACTTCAAAGTGCCTCAAAACGTCTTCAGGATCTAGAAAAAGTACAGGCCGAAAACCGTGGCGCGTCTATGAAAATGGTTCCCACGCAGAACAACGCAGACGTCTTTGCGAATAGAGCAGGTTCGGACGGCAAAGGACCCTATCAAGTGATTAGGACTCCGGACGGAAGGGTCGAAACGTACTCCCCGGATGGGAAGCTCATTTCATCAATGATAGCTCCAGATGCGCGTAAAGATGGATACGCTTTACCACCCGTCGACCCTACGGCTCAAACGATGCCTGTCCCGATGAGAAAGTCTCGAGGTTCCGATTTGGCTTCCGGGGTCTTCGGTGGAGGAGCGCCAAACAGCGGACCTGTGGAAATCAAACAAACGCATGAACTTGCCGATCGACTGCAAAAACTCGAAGCGGATATGCAGTCAATGACTCAAGAACTACGCAGCCTGCACAAAGAAATATCCGTCGGCCGCAATGGCAATACGTTAGATGCACCCAATGCTTTACAGCGGTGAAGAGCGAACGCCGCGCTTCCGTCTTCCCTGGTAATCCCGGGGAAGATGGAAGCGAATCTTCCAACCCGCCCCACTCCATACCCCAATCAATGCGACCCAATAGCGAAAGAACCGAAATGTGTCCGCCGACGGACACACATTTGGGAAATCTGCGCTTGCGGTTAAACTACCTTGCTAACGTAACAATACCTTTCTGTGGCCTGTCATTTTGACGAGGTGATCCGTGGGTTCTCATTTTCTTCGCCGGCTCTTTTGCGTCGCAACGCTGTTATTCTCTGGCATTTTGTGGACTCAAGCCGCCGAGCCCGTGCCCAGCGTCGCGGTGACCGTGAATCTCGTGCCTTCCGAATACAGGCACGAATGGATTCAGCGAATGAGCATCGCCGACGACAAGCAAAACGAATGGTTGTCGGCCATGGCGCGGGCCCAATCCGAACATCGCGAAGCGCTCGCGTTTCTCATCGTCAATATGCCGGAACGGGATCTGAAAACCCTTACCGCGGATTTCGTGCTGCGCAATGTCGACCTCGCCTATGAGGCTCGCGCCAAAACTCCATGGGCATCGCGCGTTCCGCAGGAAATCTTTTTTGATGCCGTGCTACCCTATGCCAGCCTGAATGAGCGACGTGAAGACTGGCGGACCGGGTTCAAGGAACGATTTTGGCCGCTCGTCAAAGATTGCAAAACCGCCGGTGAGGCAGCACTTATTCTGAACGACAGGATTTTTAAAGAACTGAACGTCAAGTATCACGCCACTAAACGACCCAAAGCAGATCAGAGTCCCGCAGAATCCATTGAAGCCGGTTACGCTTCCTGCACCGGTCTATCCATCATGCTGGTCGACGCCTGCCGATCAGTGGGCATACCGGCTCGCATGACAGGCACGCCCATGTGGATCAATCAGACAGGCAAACATACCTGGGTTGAAATCTGGGACGGTCAATGGCGATTTATCGGGGCCGCAGAATCATCTCCGTTCAATCAAACCTGGTTTGCGGAGATGGCTTCAAAGGCCGATGCATCCAAGCCGATGCATCGAGTTTATTCATCGTCATTTCGCCAAACGAAAGTCCCGTTCATTCTGGACTGGAGCCCACAGAGTACCGAATACAGTGCCGTTGATGTGACAGGCTACTACGTCGGCCGTCAAAAGCTGAAGATACCCGTCGCAGGTGAAGCCATAGAGATTCGCCAAAACGGGCAGTTAATTGCTCGATCCGAAAGCACCCCTACCCAGTTTGAACTTGCCGCCGATTCTGATTACGCAGTCACAGCATTCCTATCCGGTGGTAAAAAAATTGACAGAAACATCCGACTGACCCGAGGCTCAGACCTTTCGGTTGATTTTACCGACGCGCCTAATACGACTCCCACCCTTACAGTCGGAAATACGACAACGATCGATCTGGACGGC
This sequence comes from Tepidisphaerales bacterium, assembly GCA_038230975.1. Lineage (GTDB taxonomy): Bacteria > Planctomycetota > Phycisphaerae > Tepidisphaerales > Tepidisphaeraceae > JANXVV01. Next base: position 6,833 of record JBBRMF010000139.1, on the reverse strand, counting down.
GACTGGGCCAAGATGAAATCCATAGTTCCCCGTTCCTATGTTTGCCGACGGGCCACGGGCCCGGTCAACATCGACGGAATTGTCGACAAACCCGTTTGGACCTCCGTTCCATGGACCGCTGATTTTGTGGATATTGAAGGGAGCAGTAAACCTGCACCCAGATTCCGCACGCACGCAAAGATGCTGTGGGACGATCAGAACCTCTATATTCTGGCTGAACTGCAGGAGCCTCATGTCTGGGGAACGATCACCAAAAAGAACGAAGTGATTTTTCAGGACAATGATTTCGAAATCTTCCTCAGCGCCAATGGCTCGAATCACCGCTACTACGAATTCGAAATGAACGCCCTCAACACGATATGGGAACTGACGCTTGATAAGCCGTACCGCAATGATGGGCCTGTCCATAGCCCCGCGAATATCGAAGGCCTGAAATCGGCTGTTCATGTGAGCGGAACGATCAATAATCCGGCGGACACCGATCGTTCCTGGTCTGTCGAGATCGCTATTCCATGGAGACAACTTAGCCTGCATGCCGGCGGAAGCGGCAAGCCTCCCAAAGACGGCGAACAGTGGCGGGCAAACTTTTCGAGGGTTGAATGGCTCGTCGATATCGTCGATGGAAAGTATCGAAAGATCCCGAAGGAAATGCGCCCGGAAGACAACTGGATCTGGTCTGCTCAGGGCGTCGTGGATATGCACCGCCCCGAGCGATGGGGGTTCGTACAGTTTTCGTCATCCGTTCAAACGGAGGAATTTCATCCGGATGGCACCCTCGAAGCACGCGATACCCTGATGGCTCTGTATTATCGTCGGGCAAACTACCACAAGCAATTCGCAAAGTACGCCGCCTCCCCAGCGGAACTTGGCTTCGGTTGCCAGAACCCCACAGCCTCCCAAACTCTGGAACTTACCCTTACACCCTCTGGCTACACCGCGACGCTCCACGCTCCAAATCCAAGCGGTAAGATGCGCACGCTACATGTTCGAGAAGACTCCAAACTCTGGGAGGAAGTGCCAGAGAGTCACTGATTATAATGCGCATTTTGGCATCATACGACGTGTCAAGAAGGCGAACAGCTCTATAGCGATTCGACAGGGACCGGCTTGTGTACATCCTTAGGTGTCAAGGAATCTGAATCACATTGAAACATTTCTCCTTCCGGATCGTCTTGTCTCGGGACACGTAGGTTTTGGATCGCACGACTCGACAGGCCAGCCCACGAAAGTTGTTGCTATGTTATTTCAGTTCGAAGGTGTCACCAAAAAGTATGGAGCGGTGACGGCGCTCGATAATCTGTCGGTGGCCGTACCGACGGGGGCGATCGGGTTGCTCGGACCGAATGGGTCGGGAAAAACAACCATGATCCGCGCGCTGCTTGGGTTGATTCCAATTGACAAAGGATCGGGCGAAATCCTTGGAATGGATTTCAACCGTCAGCAGCTTGATATTCGGCGGGTAGTGGGGTTTGCTCCAGAAAATGAATGCTTATTCCCGCGCGTGGAAGGGGTTGAATTCGTCGCCTACGCCGGGGAACTGGTAGGCATGAACGCCAAAGATGCGTTGCAGCGCTCCCATGAAGTGCTGGATTATGTTGGGCTCGGGGAGGCGCGATACCGAAAGGTGGAATCTTACTCCACCGGAATGAAGCAGCGATTGAAGCTCGCATCGGCCATCATCCACGACCCCAAACTGTTGATTCTCGACGAGCCCACTAACGGCATGGACCCCGCTGGCCGCGATGAAATCCTGGAACTCACGCGCGATCTTGCGCACAACAAGGGAATGAGCCTGCTGTTTTCCAGTCATCTTCTGCCGGACATCGAAACCGTCTGCGATTACGTCGTATTGCTTGGCGGTGGAAAGCTTCTAACCGAAGGAAGCATTCAGCAGCTTAAGCAGGTGCATAACCGGAGTTTTGAGCTACGGCTCAAGGGAGATTCCACTGCGTTCGCTCAGCAACTATCGAACCTGGGCTGCACGACAGAACTTCGAGACGACCTGCTGCTCGTACAAATTCCTGACTCACATTCATCCCAAATGTTGTGGGAAGTCGCCGCTCAACAACAGCAGCAAATTCGGTATCTGCGGCCACAGCGCAGCACGCTGGAAGAAGTTTTCCTTAAAGCCGTGGAGAAAACTTAATGCCCATCTTCGATCAAGGATATCAACACTGGTCCGGCCAATTATCCGGCCACGCCTGGAGCTGGTTGACGATCGCCCGTCATGGGGTACGTATCGGCTCCAAGGGTCGCGCGCTGCGACTACTTCTGCTGATCTCATGGATTCCGGCACTGCTATTGGTCTTCTTGCTTTGTCTCTGGGGACTATTGGAACGAAAATCAGGCGTAGTTGCTCCTCTTTTGCAGTTCCTAACCTTTCTGCACCCGGAAATAATTGCAGACCCGCGTCATTACCGCCTGGAAGTCTGGACCATCTGCTACGATTACTTCCTGTTGACGGAGTTGCGATTCTCAATGATTGTGGTGCTGCTGGTCGGGCCGAATCTAATTAGCCAGGATCTCCGCTACAACGCGCTACCACTTTACTTCTCACGGCCCTTGCGGCGGATTGACTACTTTATCGGCAAGCTCGGCGTGATTGTTATCTTCCTTGGGCGCATCATTATTTTGCCCTGCCTCATCGCTTACTTCCTGGGTTTGTTGTTCAGCCTTGACATATCGATCCTTCGCGACACCTACCGCCTTCTGCTGGCCAGCATCGTCTACGGGCTGGTGATCTCACTGTCAGCCGGACTGTTAGTGCTTGCTCTGTCTTCCCTGTCGCGCAACTCGCGATATGTCGCACTCTTCTGGCTGGGCATTTGGTTTGTGAGCAGCGTAGTGGGTGGAGTTCTGGAAACCGCCGATCGAGAGCAGCGGCAGCACGCGATGTACCAGACTCTCTCCCCTCCCAAATCATTTAATTATGGCCCGCAGTCGTCGCCGGACCAATTCAATCAACAGATGGCTTGGCACCGCGCGCGGCAGAAGGCATTCGAGAATTTCCATGCCGAAGAGTTTCGCGCGGCTAAAGGTAATTGGCGACCGCTGGCGTCCTACACCGCAAATCTATCGCGAGTTGGGCAACAATTGCTTGGAACCAACGCCGCCTGGGAGAAGCTAGGCCAGTTGCAGCCACCCGGACAGCGAGAACAGTTCTTGCTCCTATTCATGGGTCCGCAATTTCCATGGATCTGGTCCGCCGCAGTTCTTTTCGGACTTTTTGGACTTTCCGCATGTATACTGAGTTTTCAGGTCAAGTCGCTGGATCGGCTGAAGTGAAACCGGTCGTTGAGTTCCACGAAGTTTCCAAGTGGTACGGCAACGTCATCGGTATCAACAAGCTGACGATCCGTATCCCCGCCGGCGTCACCGGTCTGCTCGGTCCGAATGGCGCCGGCAAGTCGACGCTGCTGCAACTGGCCACCGGACAACTCTACCCGAGCCAGGGCACAGTTCAGGTTCTCGGTCAGAAGGTTTGGAACAATCCGACGCTGAATCGCTACATAGGCCTATGCCCGGAGCAGGATGCGTTTTACGAATGGATGACAGGCTGGGATTTTGTGCATACATCGGCCCGGTTGGCTGGACTGAGCCGCTCCGAGGCGCGAGAAAATGCCAAACGCACCCTCGACTCTGTGGGAATGACCAAGCATCAAGGTCGAGCGATCCGGGGCTATTCCAAGGGTATGCGTCAGCGCACAAAACTGGCGCAGGCCCTGGTCCATGACCCCGAAGTTCTATTCCTGGATGAACCTCTCACCGGCACCGATCCCGTGGCTCGACGGGATCTGATGAATATCATTCAGCGCCTGGGTGGCGAGGGAAAAAGCGTATTGGTTTCCAGCCATGTATTACATGAAGTTCAATCATTGACTCCGAACATCGTTCTGCTGAACCATGGACGGCTGGTAGCTGAAGGCCACGTCCGCCAGATTCGCGACCTGATCGACAAGTACCCCCACCATATCGTCATAGGTTGCGATAACTTCCGCAAGCTGGCAGCCAAACTGGTCACCTGGGACGACGTCGAAGGGGTGACTCTGATGGCAAAAGAAAAGAAACTCATGATCGAGACTCGATCTCCGGAGGCTTTCTATAGCCGCCTCCCCGGTCTATCTCTGGAGGATGGCACGGCGATCAGAGAAGTCTACTCCGACGATGACAACATGGAAGCCGTCTTCAAATACCTGGTGAATAAATGACATCGGCGCCCGTTCAAACACTGGCCGCAGAAACTTCTCGCCGCAACAATGCACGCGGAACCGCGCCATCCTGGAGCTTAAGCTTGGGAGCGCTGTGGACGCTTTACACGCTGACCTTGCGGCAACATGTGCGCGGCAGGCGGTGGATAGTCATGGGAGCACTTTTTCTGCTTCCCGCCGGACTCGCCATTTTACTTAGGACGACTGCGCCGGATGTTCCCAGGATCGGGCTGGAATTCATCTTCGCGTTCATGTTCATTCCGCAGGCGATTCTTCCCCTCGTGGCACTGCTCTACGCTTCAGGAATGATTCAGGACGAACAAGAGGAGCAAACGCTCACCTACCTGCTCATTCGTCCGATTCCAAAGTGGGCTCTCTATACTGTCAAGCTTTTGGCGACGCTCGCGACCACAGTCATTCTTACGATCGTTTTCACGGCACTGACCTATGCGGCAATCTATATTGGTGGTGACAAACATACTGAACATATCGCGCTCCGGTTCATCAAAGCAGCCTCGATTCATTCACTGGCCATAGTCTCCTATTGCTGCCTGTTTGGATTGATAAGCCTGCTGACCAAGCGAACCCTGGTCATGGGCATTCTCTACGCGGCAATCTTCGAAGGATTACTCGCCAACCTGCCGTTCAGTATTCGCCTGGTCACCGTCATCTACTACACGCGCATTCTCGCATTTCGCACGCTGTCGTTTATAGTGCCCTTTACGGGTGGATCGCAGAATATGGCCGCCGACGCATGGCAGTTGGACATCCTGTCCGACCCGAATTTAATTGAGCACCCAACACTCGGGGCGTGCATTAAGATCCTGGTGATCGCCTGCATGGCCTGTACTATTCTTGCGGCGGCCCTCTGCTCCCGTCGCGAATTCCACGTCAAAACGCCTGAAAAAGGCTGATTGCTCAAGAGGCAATGTTACACCACTATTCAGTGTACGGTTCGACCACGTAGCAGCTTTCATCCTTGAGACATTTGCGTTTCTTCCAGTACCATTTGATCAGATGGGATTTCGATCTTTAACTTAGAGCCAACGGAAATACCTTCGACGTATGGCAGCAGAACTTCCAGAACATCTGACTTCTGAAAATGTTCGGGCTTCGTTTCCGGATGAGGATGGTAGATAAAACCGCGCACCGGCGATTCATTTTCGCGCAAGAGTCGGATGTCAAAAAAAGAAAATGTTTCGGCCGGCTCCGTTGGATGCCATTTAACCTTGACGAACTTGAACCGCGGTTGCACCACTCGATAACAGAGTGGCGCGATGCTGATGTTTAGCGTACCCGGATAAAGCAGACCAAGATCCAACCCAAGGGCAAGAAAATGAGGCACTTGCATTCGAACCGTTCCGCCGGGAAATCGAGGGTCGCCGTTACTTCCCGACGCCACCTGATGGCCACGCACAACCTCTGCGCGATGCTCGACCCAATGCGGTGAAGTTGAGCGATCCATACACACCACCACTTATTTTGCGTATCAACCATTCAGGCAAACTTCATGCGACTCACCAGGCGGAAAAACCGTTCGACTTCTCGCAAGCTGCAATTGTAGTTTTAATTCATTTCCATTAATTTCACCAACAACGATGCGAACGCAATACGACGAAGCAGACATCAAACGGGTAGTGGAGAGATTGGCACTGCGAATCGCCGGTGCGTTTCCACCTGATGCGCCGTTAAGTGTCATTGGAATTCGAACACGCGGCGAAGCGGTGGCGAACCGATTGGCAAAAATGCTCGGCAAGAAAGGCTTCACAAAAATCGGCCTCGGTGTGCTGGACATCACGTTCTATCGCGACGACCTTTCCGGCAAGGGTGCCAAACCCTTGATTCGACCCACGGAAATCAATTTCGATCTCGATGACAAGCCGGCCTTACTTGTGGATGATGTCATTTTCACCGGACGTTCGATTCGCGCCGCAATGGATGCGCTGGCTGATTTTGGCCGACCGAGCCAGATTCGTCTGGCGGTACTGGCGGATCGCGGCGGGCGAGAACTTCCCATCCAACCGGACTTTGTGGGTTTGATGTTGAAGGAAGTACCGTCTGATCATCGAGTCAATGTACGAATGACCGAAATCGACGGCCGGGACGAAATCGTCGTCGAACCCAGAACTTAATCGCGTCCCATGAAATTCTAATCACTCGCAATATCGAAGAATCAAATGGCTCATCAGGATCTGCGCTGGACTCGAAAACATCTTCTCACGCTTGAAGCGCTTTCACCCGAAGAGCTCCGATTTGTTTTGGACACTGCCGACTCATTTAAGGAAGTGTCCACGCGCAGCGTGAAAAAAGTTCCGGCGCTGCGTGGCCGAGTGGTTGTCAATAGTTTTTTCGAGGACAGCACCCGGACGCGCACCAGCTTCGCGTTGGCCGCCCAGCGATTGTCGGCCGATGTGATTGATTTCAGCGAGAAAGGCAGCAGCGTCAGCAAGGGAGAAACGCTAATCGATACCGCCCGGAATATCGAGGCGATGGGGGTGGACATCATCGTGATCCGCCATCCTGCAGCCGGTGCCGCCGATCTGCTCGCCCGCACCGTTAGCTGCAGCGTGGTGAACGCCGGCGACGGAGCACACGAACACCCTACTCAAGGGTTGCTTGATCTCT
>JBBRMF010000138.1:0-13411 GCA_038230975.1 Tepidisphaerales bacterium | reverse complement strand
GTCTCGGAGTACCGCGACCCGTGGCACCCTAAATCCCAGCTTAGACAATGTAATAGTTGTTCAACGGCAATTCGAGTTCAACACTCTCAACACGGGCTGGAAGCCCGTGCCACGAATTGATTCTCAAGCTCGCTGCCGAGCCAGCCAAGAACGGTGGCATGGGCGTCTCGCCCGTGCTTTCTTCCGAAGAAAACGCGGGCAAGACGCCCACGCCACCCAATCGACGCCCGAGCTCGAAAGCCGACCCTACCAGGAACTTCACGTCTTCAATTTCTCCGGAACCATTCCGCACTCCGGGCATCGATCCGGAGTCGCGCGAAGGTCGTAGCTACAGGCTGAACATAGTCCAATTTTCTGACGTGCTTGTTTCTTGCTGACTAGCCAATACAGAAGCGGAGCCGCCAGCGTAAAGACAGTTGGGAAATCGGATTCCTTCAGGAGTTTAAAGTTCCACGAAATATTCATAATGCTGATATACGCCCAAAGAAATGCGAACATTCTCACGAGGCGGTGTTTTTCAGAATTTGGATCACCCGGTAAGAACCAGCGTAACGCTCGACGACCCCAGGGGAACAGCCAAAAGAGCGGCAATAGAATGAACAGATCGAACGGCGCCGCGAATGGCAGATAGAAACATTCAAACCGCTTTCGCGAGACAGACCCGAATTGATGCGGCTCAATATACGGAGTGAGCGGCATTCGGAAGGAAGGGTCCTTCCATCTCCCGACAACCAACGTGCCCTGAGCGCCGCCAATCCCGATCGGCCGACTCAGCCTGCCAATTCCAACGACCCGAAACCAGCCTTGTGGTTCGTCGCTTCGTTCCCACATCCACCATGTAGAAATGCAGAGAATCAGCGAAAGCACTGTCAACGCATTGAAGATGAACTGCCACAGTCGTTTCATGCCTTTGCTTTCTCGCGGACGGTTCCGCACTCGGGACAGCGGTCGGGCGTGGCTCGCAAATCGTACCCACAGACATCGCAGCGACCCAACAGTTTTATTGATTTACTTCGCCAATATCGCCGTGCTCCCAAACCCGGGGGAAAAACTGTTGCAACTCCGATGATCCAATACGGCAATCCGATCGAATACCGTTCCTCCGGTCCACTTGAACGCATCAACTTTTCGTGGAAAAGCGTGATCCCAAGTTTCTGAGCAATAGTTGCATCTGGCCCCGGCGGGACCATGCGAACGTTACTGATCCATGTCCACTGTGTTTGAAATATGCCCCGATCCGAAGGCCAGCCATCTCCGTTGTGAAATTGAAGGCCCATCTCACCGTGAATCGAGATAAAATCGATCGACATCCAATGATGCGTGGCGTTATGCATACGTCCCCAATCTCCTTGGGGGTCAAATCGAATGTAATCGCCACGCCTGTAACTACGCACCCACAAGACCATCGTCAAAATGCATAGCAGCAGCGACAACACCGTAATCCCGTTGAAGATGAACTGCCACAGTCGTTTCATACTTTCAATCTGTCAGGAATCGTCCCGCATTCGGGGCATCGATCCGGCGTGGCGCGGAGATCGTATTCGCAATTCACACAGAGATTGCTCCCCCGGTTTCGAAGAAGCGTGCGAAGCCGATAGCGTCGGATCATCCACCCACCCAATGGCAGAAGCGCCGTCGCAATGATCAGCACCCAGCCGGGGATCACCGCGACTGCAATGGAGTTACCAAGTGCCCCTTTCCACCGCATCCAGAAAAAACCGCCTCTGTTCCATGAACTCATCGTGTCGCGCGGCCCATAACTCAGCACCAACAGACTGGATTTTGCGTTGACGACAGCCGCGGGATCTTGGATCTGCTTCGTATACCGAAAGCCCGTCCCGGCACCGGACCAATCAGAAACATTCAGGTCGACCACGAAATAGCCCGTACACGCGCGGATGGCCATTCGAGCATCGGAACGCTGCCAAAGGATTGAGTCTTGCACGGCATAGCTTCGAAAGCAAACGAGGATCGTCGCCAGGAACATCAACAGCGAAAGCACGGTCAGCCATTCGAAGATGAGTCGCCGAAATCGCTTCATGCCGGCACCTTCTCCGGTGCCATACGTCGTATCAAACGAATCAATCGCGTAAGTGGTAGCGCACAGAAAAGAACGGTCGGAATCGAGTACGGCATGCTGAACTTTTTCTGCGTTCGAACGAAAGGTGCCCCGCCGTGTCCCGGCAATTCAAAGCTCATTAATTTGATTTCCCATGCAAGACCGATGCGAGAAAATTCCTGAAGTCCACCGTTGCCGTGCCATCCAACCCATTCTGAATTCATGACGTGGCCGCCATAATTTGGCCAGTTCCCCCTTTCAACTGTCACCAAAAGTCTCCCGTCGACGGATAAAATGTGAGTGTACTTCCAGTTCCAATCGGTCTGGCCATTTTGATTTCTGTTCCACATTTGCCAGTGGCACACGGCGTCGCCTGCAGTCTCGCTTCGCACCCATAGCCCCAGTGACGCTAAGCACGAGAGCAGCGACAGTAGCGTGATTAATCCGAACAAGATTCTTTTGACCTTTTTCATGAATTGACCCTTTGGGGAACACTACCAAATTCCGGACACCGCTCCGGCGTCGCGCGTAGATCATAGCCACATCGTCCGCAGTGCCCTTTTGTATCGTGTGTTTTCGCCAACCGATATCGCACTAGCCAAATCGCCGGAAGCAACGTCAAAGTGATCGCGAGCATCCAGCATGGAACGATAATGCCGGTGACCTTTAATGATCCATTCCGACTTTGCGATGGAAAATATTGCACGGGCCCGAAATTAAATTCACTCGGCTTCATCCGCGCATGGCGATAGACGATACCGTGCCACTCATAAAATTTGGGAGCTTCGATTAATTCCGTCCGATATCCGGCCGTCCACAGATCGGATAGATCGTCTAACCACGCCGACCACCAGAAAACTGAGAATGGACGGGAACCATTCCGCGAATCGAATGGCCGTCCTTGCTCATCCATATAAGATCCAAAGTTTCCCCCGCGAGATTCAATATTGGCCCAAATCACGGTGATGTAGCGGTACTCACTGCCCACCCACAAAGCCCGCCTGCCGTGACCCGCACCCAGAAGTTCACCGTGGCGAAAATCCCGGGTCCAGAACCAAACTTTCGCAACACACAAGGTCAGCGATAGAATCGTCGACGCATTGAAATTGAAGATGATCCGACGCAATTTTCTCACGATCGTAGTCTAACGCGCAACTTCCGATTTCGCCGACGAAGCGAAACCGAAATCTCGATGGAAGGGTTGCGTACCCCCAGAATTTGGGGCGAAAAACCGAGTCAAATCCACTCGTGTTTAGGCATGATTTCCGCGCGGTCATTTTCAATGCTCGAGCGCGCCGTAAAACTAGGACAAATCTCACCCGATACTCCGAAAATGCATCATTCCTGTCTTTTGGAACACCCCAAGAACTGTTGCATTCTGTTGCATTCTGTTGCATTGATGCCTTGCCATGAAGGCTGAAAAAAGTCAGAAACTCAGCGCACAAAAAAGGCTGCACGACGGAGGGCATTGTCCGTGCAGCCTTGGCGGAGGAGGAAACGAGGCTTGTCGCGAAGTCGTCGTACAACCGGGGATCAGTCACCCACATCTCCTCGGCACAACGCACTTCGCTGGATATTTTTTGAAGCGGACTTCTCCATCATTTATTTCGCCCCGGACAATACACCGCCCGCAGACCGTCTGCGGGCGGCGCTGCCCGTGGGAACCAACCGCGCTCCAGGATTTAAGAGTGACTTGTTTCACTCACTCTTTTTCATCACATGTTTAACACCTACGGGATTCGGTAAGAGCGAAACTGGTGCCAGCACGTAGCGTTCGTGAAAAATCATCGCAGATAGGCGAAATAAGCGAGAAAACAGGGATGGGCTCCCAACGGATTCATCCGGCCGCACAATGCTTCTTCCGAAGCTCGCGCGGTTTCTAAGCGCGCGGTGGGCCGTTGCGGAAGGAGTGTGCAAATGGACTGTAGCCAGCACGGCAACGGCTTAACTCCCGCCGATTGCCTGTAACTTCGTGCCTCGATTCACAATCATATTTATCTTCCCAAGCCGAGCGGCACTGGTCATACTTTGATTTGTGCTCTCCCACCTTTCGATGATCCGATCAATCATTCCTCCCGTTCCTTCACCCCTTACCCGAGGTTGCCATGAGCAACGATCTTCCGATGGCCTTGCCTTCCTCACGCCGTTCCCTGATGCGGTTTATCGTGGACCGCAACCCTTTTTTCATCCTGAGTGCCTTGTGTATGTTCGCCGGGGTGCGGGTGATTCTGTCGGCGATCAATGCAGCGCCGGGAGATTTGTCGGCATTGCTCGGATCGATCGTCGCGGTCAATGTCTATGAGACTGCGGTGATTGCGCTGGGGTTGTTTCTGGTGGTCCGCCGTGGACAGTATCGCGATGGGTGGATGTTGCTATCCGTCGAGGCGTTGTTCCTTCTCGATCTCACGAACCTGAACGCCGAGTTGTTCACGGCCAACCTGCGATGGGGAATTCTCGTCAATCTCTTCTGCTGGTTGTTGGCGGTTATCAAAGTGACCGTCATTCTGCGGACACTGAAGATCCGATTGACGACCCTGGAGTTCGCGTACATCGCGTTGCAGTTCGCGGCCATCTTCTTTATGGCGGGTGTGTTCAAACAGATCGCAAAACACAGCCCGCAGGAAGGCGCGCTGTCTACGATGACACTCTACGCCGCCTGGTGGATGGCGGGGGCGATGCTGGTGCTGGCAACTGTTTCGCTCCGAACCCCACAAGCGTTTCAAGCGGTCGCGCACCGCTTCCCTTCAATGACCACCGTGGCAGGTCGACTCTATGTCTTCCTTCCGTTTGTGTCCTTGGTCGTCCATCTCTGCGGTGCCAATCGTGTCTATGCCTTGCAGTTCAACTCGGCCAACGTCGCGCCGGTGTTACTGGGTGTCGCCGTGTTGCTGACGCGCTGGCAATCGCAGTTCCCGCGCAGATTCTTCCTCGGTATTCAGACGACTCTGGTGGGCGTCGCGGTTCTGAGTTCGATGCCTTTTGTGCCGCAACTCTATCTGCATGTCGGTAGCCATTTGATCTCCCCGCTGCGACTTACGTTAGCCGGTTCAGCTGGCGTGCTGGGGGTCATCTTCTTCCAAAGCTGGCAGTTGATGGCGGCGCAGATTGCCGCATGTACGCTCATGGCTGCCGGGCTCGGCAATTCCCCCGCGGAAATGCAGCGGAACTCATTGGAGCTGGCCAGGCTGATATTCATCCAAGCCAAACGGCTGATCCCGGACACTCAAATGCAGTGGGGCATCATCGCGGTGGTCAGCTCGTTTGCGATGTTAGGGATCGGCGCGCTGGTCAGTTTGCGACGGCAGCCATCGCGCAATCTCCTTTCCATGTCACAGGCATCAGGTGACATGGACATAATGTCTCCCGACCTCCCCGCATCGAATGAATAGTGTGCTGGAAATAGCGATCAGTCTTACACCCTACAGGCCTGACCCGGAAGCCGACAACACGGGATTTCACCGTGTTGTCGGAACGGGTCTGGCTCCCGCCTCCATTCAGTCGCCGCAAAAACACGTTTGAAATTTATTTCATCTTGGGCACGGTACGGCGTTTGTTGTACCTGCGTACCGACATTGGAGTCCGTTGCGGGCTCCTCGGAATAAAACCAGCAGCTCTCCCGAAAGGAGAAAGACCATGAGTGACATGAAGGACAAAATGAAAGATGGCATCGACAAAGCGGCCGACAAGACCAAGGAAATGGGCGCCAAGGTCGTTGATAAGACGAAAGATGCTGCCAAAGCGACCGGCGATGCAATGAAAAAAGCAGGCAACAAAGTCAAAGATGCAGGCAAGTAGCTGCGTGAAAAGCCCCATTCACTTGTATTCAGACACTGTTTAGAGGCGGCCCTTTCAGGAAGGAAAAACTCATGAACGATACTAACGATACTACTGTTAAAACGCTGAACGACCTCATCGAAACGCTTAAAGACGGCCAGAATGGCTTCGAGACCGCAGCTGCCAATGTGAAAGATATGCGCGTGAAATCAGTTTTCGCAGACTTAGCGAAAGAACGAACGCGCCTTGCCGGCGAACTGCAAAGCGAGGTCAGCCGACTCGGTGGAGCGCCCGAGGAAGACGGAAGCACCTCGGCGTCAGCTCACCGCGGCTGGATTAATCTCAAAAGTGCATTGGGCGGCGGTGAAAAGTCCATTCTAAACGAAGCCGAACGCGGTGAAGATGTCGCCGTGTCTAGCTTTGAAAAGGCCATGCAGGCCAAGCTTCCTCCAGATATCGAAGGTGTGGTGCGACGTCAATATATGGAGGTGAAACAGGCTCACGACAAAGTGCGCGGCCTCCGGGACTCCTGGAAAGATTGACCGACAATTTGACCGCACAACAATTAATACAGGGCCCGCGTTCGGGTCTTAATCCACAATTTTTTAGACGAGTAGGAGAATCAAATGAATAATCAAGAACGAACAGATCGTCCTTCGCGAAACCCTGATCCGATCACCAAGGCACCGGGGGCACATCCCATCGGAACCGGCTTGGGTGCCGCCGCCGGTGGCGCGGCGGGGATTGGTGGTGCCGTTGCGGCGGGCGCGGCAATGGGCAGCGCCGTCGGTCCGGTCGGAACGATGGTCGGTGCCGCGATTGGCGCTGTCGCTGGTGGCTTGCTCGGCAAAGGTGTTGCCGAGGGCGTCAATCCAACGGAAGAACGAGACTACTGGCAAAAGAACTATTCAAATCGTCCCTACGTGAAGCCCGGTAGCGCCTACGATGAATATGCACCAGCCTATCAGTATGGCTGGGAAGCTCAGCAGCAGCATAGCGGCAAAGACTTCAACGAAGTCGAATCTGACCTCGCCCGAGGTTGGGATAAAGTCAAAGGAAAGTCGGCCTTGGGTTGGGACCGCGCCAAGCAGGCGACGCGCGATAGCTGGGAACGCGTTCGCAACGAGACCAATGACGGTCTATAAGCGATCACTACAATGAAAACGAAAAGACCCGCCACCTATTAAAAGGTGACGGGTTTTGTCATTAAAGTGTGTTGGTATCGCGCGGCCAGGTTACTTCCCAAATCCTCGCCGTCTCTGGCGGCTGTAACGTAGTAGCGCGTCTTCGATGATCGGAAACGCCGCCTTGGCAGGTTCGATCTCGTCTACTTCAACGTGCTTGCCTTCGAGCTGCTTATAGTCCTGAAAAAAGCGGCGAAGCATCGTCAACCGATGCGCCGGCATTTCGCTGGCTTCACGATAGCTGTTGAATTCAGGATCTTCCGTGGCGACGGCGATAATCTTGTGATCTTTTTTTCCGCCATCGATCATCGTCATTAACCCAATCGTCCGCGCGTGAATGATCGTCAAGGGAGTCACTGGTTCCTGGCAGAGCACCAGCACGTCGATCGGGTCATCGTCCTCGGCCAACGTCTGCGGGATAAACCCGTAGTTGGCCGGGTAGTAGACAGCCGAGTACAGAATCCGATCGAGCTTGATCAGCCCGCTCTGTTTGTCGAGCTCATACTTCACGCTGGAACCGAACGGAATCTCGACAATGGCGTTGTACTCTTGCGGGATATTTTCGCCGGGAGTGACGTCGTGCCAGGGATGAATCATAGCGGTCTCGATGAACGAAGGAACAAAAAAACGACTCAGTCAATCATCCCGACCCCCGGCCAAATGCGCGGCATCGGGATGAGCCCGCGAATCCGTCCGCAAGGCCAGAGCGGGATTGTAAACCGACCCGTACGAAAGGCCAGCAGGCGAATGAGCCGACGCCCCATTCCATCGGCGGAATAAACGGAGGGCTTCAAAAGATTGTGGAATCCGAAGTATTATCGGGTCGAAAAGTCTATGCGAGGGTTCCGGTTCAAACTGTAGTTGCCCGTCTTGTAACGTTACGGCGGTACAGAATCAGTTAGGTTTGACATTTAATTTGCCGCTTTTCTGTTGGTCGTAAAGGTTTGACAAATCGGGCGCATCGTCAAAATCTGGAAATTCGAGCACTGATCGCGTATCGTAGAGTCGGGCATAAAGCATTTCGTCAAGTTTCCGTAACGGCGTATGTAACCAAGCCATCGATTTGGAGATGTAACCGTCACCGACGCAGTTATAATCGAGAGAATAGCTGTCTTTGATATCAGCCGATTGGCTCCGATGCCATGTTCGCACCCAACCGTAATACGACACGAAGTAAAGCACACAGAGCATTCCGAGTGCAGGCAATGCGTAAAGCATGCGACGCCTCCACCGCGTAGCACTCGCCTCAAAAGGTTCGGCTCGTCCCATTGCTTCTCTTTCCAGTAATCGAACGTGACTGGAAAGGCTATCCGCGCCGGAGGACGGGTGTCAACAACGAAGTTCCCAAACGAGAACTTTCATTTTCTCCAATAAACGATCATCGCCAGCAATTGCGAATGACTTTAGTTTTCTCATTCTGCTACATACGAAGCTGAATCTGATACAATCACCTAAATCATGACCCGCGTCATTGCTCCGTTTTCGCCACCGCCTTCGCAGCTTCCACGGCTATCACCGCGACAGGGAGTCCGGAAATTCACCGTTGAGGAGTATCACAAGCTGATCGACAATGGTTTTTTCACCCCCGACGAAAAGTTTGAACTGGTGGAAGGATGGATTGTCAACAAGATGTCCCGAAACCCTCCACATGATGTCGCCATTTTTTTGGCGCAGTCAGAACTTTCCTCGCAATTGCCTGCCGAGTGGGTCATGCGCGTCCAGTTAGCCGTCACATTAAGCGACAGTGAACCCGAACCGGATCTTGCCATTGTTCGTGCGCCAGGTCGCGCCTATTCTACAAGACATCCCAATGCGTCTGAAATTGCAATGGTCGTAGAATCGTCGTCTACTTCATTAGAGTTTGATCGTTCTGACAAAGCTCGCATTTATGCAGTCGCTGGCGTGCCGGTTTACTGGATTCTCAACGTGGTCGACGGACAAGTTGAAGTGTACACTAATCCTTCTGAGCAAGGTTCGAATCAAGGCTATCGTACTCAAGAGATATTTGAGGGAGACGATCAGGTGCAGTTTGTGATCGACGGCCGAAAAATCGCTGACATTCGCGTGCGCGACCTGCTTCCATAGATTGTCCGTTCTAAATCGTCGTGCCTGAAATCCTCCTCACCACTCTCAACGCCAAATACATCCATGCCAGCTTCGGTCTGCGCTATTTGATGGCCAATCTCGGGCCGCTGCAATCGCGCGCGATCATGCTTGAGTTTGATATTAACCAGCGATCCAACGATGTGCTCGAAGCGATTCTGGTGCATGAGCCAAAGATCGTTGGCATCGGGGTCTACATCTGGAACACGACGCAATCATTGCAACTCGTGGCGGATTTGAAGCGGGTACGGCCGGAGATCATCATCGTGCTGGGCGGGCCGGAAGTGAGCCATGAAACCGATCAACAGGAGATTTGCCGGCTGGCGGATTATGTCATCACGGGTGAAGCGGATCTGGCGTTCGCGGCGTTGTGCGAAGCGTTGCTGGTGGGGCGGCGGCCGCTGATGAAAATCATACCCGCCGACCTTCCCGAATTCGAAAAGAAGACGGACGGGAGCCCTTCCTCGTGCGTCATGCTGCCGTATGACCTTTACGACGAGCCCGATGTCGCGCATCGCGTGATCTACGTTGAAGCCTCGCGCGGCTGCCCTTTTAAATGCGAGTTCTGTTTGTCCTCGCTCGATGTGCCGGTCCGGAACGTGCGGATGGATGAGTTCCTTGCATCGATGGGACGACTGCTCGAGCGCGGGGTGCGACAATTCAAATTCGTGGATCGCACGTTCAATCTGAATCTGAATATCAGCCGTGCGATTCTGGATTTTTTCTACGAGCGATTTACACCGGGATTATTTCTCCACTTCGAGATGATTCCGGATCGGTTGCCGGAAGCACTGCGACAGAGCATCGCGCGTTTCCCCGCCGGGGCGTTGCAGTTTGAAGTCGGCATACAAACGTTCAACGATGATGTATCCCTCCTCATCAGTCGACGGCAGGATAACGCGAAGCTGGAAGACAACCTGCGCTTTCTACGCGAACAAACCGGCGTGCATATTCACACGGATTTGATCGTGGGATTGCCGGGCGAGGATCTGGTGAGTTTCGGTCGCGGGTTTGATCGACTCATCGCGATGAAGCCACAGGAAATTCAGGTGGGCATGCTCAAGCGATTGCGCGGCACGCCGATCATTCGACACGATCAGACGTGGGGGATGGTCTACAGCCAGCATCCACCTTACGAGATTCTGCAAACCAAGCTCGTGGATTTCAGGGACATGCAGCGTATGCGGCGATTCAGCCGCTATTGGGATCTATTCGCCAACAGTGGAAACTTCACGGACTCGTTGCCGTTGCTATGGCAGGGGGGATCTCCTTTCGAGAACCTCCTTCGATTCAGCGATTGGCTCTACGCGAAGATGGGCCGCAATCACGGCATTGCATTGCAGGAATTGGCCGAAAGAATGTTCCAGTTCTTGACGGTGGAATTGGGCCGCGATCGAGTTGAAGTGGCGCAGGCGATTTGGCATGACTATCAGCGGTGCGGGCGAAGTGATCGACCGGGTTTTCTGGTCGGGGTCATCGATCTGCCGGTCGAGCGGAAAAGTGCGAAGAGCGTAACGCCGCGCCGACAAGCAAGACACTTGAGCGAGTAACGAAAGCCCAGTGGCTCCGCTGCGGCGCTCTAAAAACTGCCACTCGTCAAATCACTTCGGAGATCAAGGTAGATCCCGTCGATTGCATTACTGTAATGCCATCGACTATCATCGAAACTACCAAGGGACTCGAATTGAAATTGAACTATATTGGCGACGGTCGAGCACGATTTGAGATGACGCATATTGGGGCTTTCTCGGGGAATAGGTGCAGCCGGTCGAATAGGGTGAACTTTCATGGCCATGCCAAGTGTTGAATCTGAATCGTCAGGAACTCACCTCTCCGCTGCGCCTGAGACAAGCGGTTCGCGGTCGAACCGATGCCGCCCGCGCTGTTATCCTTTCTCAGGTAACGCTCCTGGACAACGAAATGGCTGGCCATCTGAACTTCACTTTGCCACCCAAACGCGGCACCATCGCGCTGCTCTCGAAAATTACCTGCCCGCATTGCTGGCACTCCATGACTCCCGAGTCGCTGCTCTGGGTTTCCAGACATGCGGAATTGACGGGCGACCCGGTTCTGGGTTCCGACGCCGCATCGCGCTTTTTACCCTCTCGATTTACGGTTGAAGGCCGGGCGATCGATGCCCGGGACATGACCTGCGAAGCGATGGCTTGCCCGCGCTGTCATCTGACGATTCCCGGCGATCTGCTGATGACCGATGCAACGTTTATGTCGATTATCGGGGTACCCGCCAGCGGGAAATCATACTTCCTGGCGGCGATGACGTGGGAATTACGCAGGGTGCTGCCCGGCAAATTCAGGATTCTTTTTTCAGACGCGGATCTCATGGCGAACGTTCTTCTGAATCAAGCTGAAGAGACTTTGTTCCTCCAGGATGATGTGAATTTGCCGGTTAAATTGGAGAAGACCGACACCGCCGGTGTAGCACTATATGACCGCATTCAACTTGGCGAACAATTCATCAGCTTGCCGAAGCCGCTGCTCTTTACGTTAAAGCCTTCGACGATCGCTTCGAGCGGCGCACCCGCCGGTCGCGTGCTGTGCCTGTACGACAATGCGGGTGAGCATTTCCAACCAGGCAATGATTCGGTCTCTTCCCCCGTCACCCAGCACATGGCCCGCTCGCGGGTGCTGATGTTCCTGTACGACCCGCTTAAAGATTCACGTTTCCGTACGCTGTGTCGTGCCCAGGGTTCCACTGACCCGCAATTGGAAAGTTCCGTACGCGCCTATCGACAGGAAACCATATTGAACGAGGCTGCGAACCGAGTCCGCAAGTATTCTGGCCTTTCGACCTCAAAAAAACACGACCGCCCGTTGATTGTGATCGTGCCAAAGGCCGACGTCTGGGGGCCGTTGATCGGGCTGGATTTGAAGGAAGAACCGTTGACACCGCCGAAGGCCAACAGCGCGGTCGATGCATCGTGGGCCGTCGATGTGATGGCGATCGAGGCCATCTCCGCCCGCGTTCGCGCCATGCTGCGCGAACACGCGCCGGAGTTTGTCGCGGCCGCCGAGGATTTCTGCCAGACCGTGATCTATGTTCCGGTGAGCGCGCTGGGATGTGGTCCCGAGAAGCGCGACGATGCCGCCGGATTCTACGTGCGCCCGCGGGATATTAAACCGCAATGGGTGACCGTCCCGTTGTTGTATGTGCTGGCGAAGTGGTCCAATGGATTGATCCCTACCACGCGTCAAGCAGCGGCAAACACTTAGAAAATTTTCGGAGTCCAGCGGATGTCCCAGGAACTTCTCAATACCTCCGCCCCGCGCGGTGTGAAGCCCGGCAGCAGCGGGTTCTGCGCCGTGGTGATCACCTCCGGCATGTCGCGTCTGCTGGAAGAGCAATTGATGTCTCTCAGCGGCTACCGATGGCTCTTCCCCGCCGGTCATCCGGAGACCGCGAACAATCCCGTCGCCTTTGCTCATTGGCGACTGAGCACCGGTGGCCGTGATTTAAGCGTACTGTCGAGCGTACGCGATGCCGGGGTCGACTTTTCGCAACGCTCCAATCGCCTGGCACATCATCTGGTGGTGGATGCATCTGAACGAACCGATGCCGGCCCGGCGTGGTTGCTAAGGCAGCCGGGCGTTTCCGAAACCCGCTGGGATGGTGAACCGCGCACCTTGCCCACCGGTCGAGTAATCCCGCGCGGCGACAACCCACCCCGCCCTTGCCAGGCCTGGGCCGCGCTCACCGGCGATGCCGGTTGGGCCGGTGTGCTGGCCGACGCTTTCCTGGCCGATGTTTCCAAACCCGCCTACATTGTTTATGCCCCAGGTACCGATGTGCTTTCCCTGATCGATGAAGCCATCGCGCTGCTGCCGATCGCCAAACGCTGGATCGTCACGTTCAACACCTACTTCACCGATCTGCCCGCAGGATTGACTTGCGCCTGGCGCTGTTGCGCCGCCGGCACCCCCGCCGCACGCGATGCGGAACGGTTGGCGACATCCGGGGTGGTGATCGATCTGACCCAGGCGCTAGGCCATGCGCCGGAGGGTCGTCTGGTTGAATCGGCCAGAAGCGGACGAGTGACGGCGGAGACGGTGATGCCGTCGATGTCGATGATGTTGAATCGAGCGAGATTGCCGTCGGTGGTAGCGGAGAATTCGGCGCAAATGGAAACGACTCCGGCGTCAATGTTTGCTTCGTCGAGCGGGGCCGAGGCCGCCATCCCGCGTTCATTGACCCCGAAGAGCGTAAGTGTCGAAGGCGATCACTGGATGCCACCGGTGGGGGCGACAGTGGTGGAGAGCGTAACAAAAAGTGCCG
>JBBRMF010000137.1:0-13415 GCA_038230975.1 Tepidisphaerales bacterium | reverse complement strand
TCCAGAATGAAAGCGAAGTTGAACAAGCATTCAAGCTTGCAATGCGCCTATCGCCAACGAAAATTGAAACGCAGACAATTCGCTTGTTTAAGGACTAGGACATATCCGCCCGATTTCCCCAGAACCGATGAAATCTTGCTTTTTGCGACACCCCGAAAAACTGTTGCATTCTGTTGCATTTTGTTGCATCGAACGCGTTGCGATCGGCTGAATCCGAGCAGGCGGTCTACACCAATCCTGCACGGTTATTCAGCTTCATTTCCGCACGCATTACTCTTGTGAATTCGATTTCGGTTTCCAATCTTTACTCACGTCAGCTTTCGTTAAGCTCGCCCGAATCATCTCAATCGGGATCGAATTTTCGCGTAAGATGGCATCGTTAAAATCTCGCTCGCTCATCTTTTTTCCGTCGACGAAATCGTGATGCAGCGCTCGCAGTTGAAGCCCGCCGATCAGATACGCCGCTTGATAGAGAGGACTGTACGCACCGTTGACGCTCCGTCGCACTTCCGCAGTGGCATTGCGGCGTTCGTGGCCCACTCGATCGACCAGAACATCGATCCATTCCCTGGCCGTCATTTGGCCGAGATGAAACTTCAACGAGCAAATCACGCGTTGGCAGCGAAACGATCTCCAAAACAGCATCCCGACGCGCTCTTCGGCCGTTCGAGGAAAATGCTCATCCCAGAGACGCATTTCCCAATACAATGCCCAGCCTTCAATGAGGAACGGAGTCCGAAATGCCTGCCGATGTGCGTTGTACCGATCAGCCATGAAACCTTGCAGATGATGCCCGGGGATCAATTCGTGAAATACCGTCGCCCGGCAAAAGGCGCGGTTGTTTCCTTTGAGGCTCATGATCTTGTCGCTGTAAGCCATTTCTTCAGTGGGAAATGAAATGGAAATGACTTCGCCCCCCGTGAAGTAAGGATTCACCTTTTGGCGTTCCGGAGACATCATCTCCAGGCGCCAGGTTTCTTTGCAAAGTGGCGGGACCGTGACCAGCCCATGGTCTTCAACAAACGCGGTCGCTTCGATGGCCAGATCGCATATGAGTTTGGGCTGTTCACCGGGGGCCACATGCACGGCGGTGACTTTGGCGAGTGCTGCTTTCCAGTCGTCGCCGCAACCTAAATCGTTGGCTGCGCGCTTCATTTCGACTTGGCACCAGGTCCATTCCTTCTCGGCCATCGCGATCAGTTCTTCCGGAGTGGCGGCGATCATTTCAACCGCCAGCGATTCCGCCAATCCTTCGCGACCGATCGGGTCACCGATCACCGGCGAATCGGTTCCGTCAGCCGCGCCGACAAGATTCTTCCGAAGGAATTCGCCGTATTCCTTGAGGCTCTTTTCGACCCGCGGGTATGCTTCGTGCATCCACCAACTAAAAGTCGGATCGTAGCCCTGGTAAAACCCGTTCCACTCGCGAAGACTCGACCGCAATTGATCGAGATATTGAGCCGTGCGATTGGCAAGAACGACGGTTGGCAAACCTGCGGTGCTTCTTCCGGACTTGAGCTTTTCATCCAGATCCGCCCGCAGCTTTGTGATTTGCCCGTCAATGTCGGTGAGCGTTTTTGCGCAAGACTCTGGATCTGGCGTATTGCCCTGTTGCCGTGCTGAGACCAGTTCGACGATTTTGGACGAGAAGGGAAGCAGTGGGGCCGCTTCCAACCATTGCTTCTGCCGACGTTCCAATTCACTCTGTTCAAATCGCAGTTTGCCGGCCATCAGCAGGTAATCAATCCGGCCGCTCGGATCGAGCGAGGCAAAATCGACTTGCGAAAGGCGGGTCGATTCATCCTGGAAAAACTTTTGCAGGCGCATCAGCCGCGCCGTTGAACCTGGCGTGGAATCGCGGCGATCGAGCGATCCATAGTCGGCGGTGTGGTGTTCGATAAACGAGCGCATCGGGCTGAGCGTGGTGTCCGGTTCTGCCGCGAAGCAGACCGCGCCGACCATCCAACTGAGAATGTAAATTCCCATGGCTGACATTCTTGGGCGACCCGTGACACTCATACGTGAACCCTTTCTTGATTGAGGTTCCAAACTATCGTAATCCGAATGGCCACCGCTGGCGAGACACTTCAGGTTTGCCCAAATGAACAAACCTGCGATCAGCGTCAGACGTTGATTTCTAAACTGATCGTGGTAACACCTCACAAGCGTAATTTACTGACAGGGCGATCGCATGCGATCACGCTGAATTTCTGGACCCTTAGACTTCGATCGTTTCACCATGGCACAGATCAACGACAATTATCTAAAGCTTAAAGCCGGTTACTTGTTCCCGGAAATTGGCCGGCGCGTCGCCGCGTTCGCGAAGGAGAACCCGAACGCGAAGATTATCCGCATGGGGATTGGCGATGTGACTGAACCGTTGCCGCTGGCTGTTACCGAAGCCATGCACAAGGCCGTCGACGAGATGGCCAATCGCAGCACATTTCGCGGTTATGGTCCTGAGCAGGGGTATGACTTTCTTCGGGAAACCATCGCGAGGCACGATTTTCAGGCGCGCGGTTGCGATATTTCCGCCGACGAGATTTTTGTCTCGGACGGTTCAAAATGTGATACGGGAAATATTCTGGACATTTTCGGCGCGGACAATACCATCGCGGTGACCGACCCGGTATATCCAGTCTATGTGGATACAAATGTCATGGCCGGCCACACCGGGGAGGCCAACGAAAAGGGAGAATACGCCAAGCTCGTCTATATTCGCACGACCGCCGAAACGAATTTTACTGCGGAAGTGCCAAATCAGAAGGTTGACGTTGTTTACCTTTGCTCACCGAACAATCCCACTGGCACGGCGATGTCGAAAGAGCTGCTGACGAAGTGGGTGAACTACGCGAAGCAAAACCAGGCGATTATCTTTTTCGATGCGGCATACGAATCCTACATCAGCGATCCAGCCATTCCCCATTCCATCTATGAGATTCCCGGCGCAAAAGACGTGGCGATTGAGTTCCGCAGCTTCAGCAAACTGGCGGGTTTCACCGGTACGCGTTGTGCATTTACCGTTGTGCCGAAGAACCTCAAAGGTCGCGCCGGGAATGGGGATGAAGTAGAGATCTACAAACTCTGGAACCGCCGACACACGACTAAGTTTAACGGCGTTTCCTATATTACCCAGAGAGGCGCGGAGGCGGTTTACACTGAAGCCGGTCGTCGACAGGTAAGCGATCTGGTCAGCTTTTACATGACCAACGCCAAAATTATTAGAGAGAGCCTGACGCAGATGGGCCTGAAGGTGTTTGGTGGCATCAACGCGCCATACGTTTGGTTGGCCACGCCAGGTGGAATGACCAGTTGGCAGTTCTTTGATCACCTGTTGAAAGAAACGAATGTCGTTGGCACACCGGGCAGCGGTTTTGGAGCGGCTGGTGAAGGGTATTTTCGAATCAGCGCGTTTAATAGCCGGGCCAACGTGGAAGAGGCCATGCTGCGGTTGCGGAAACATATCAAGCTCTAAAGCGGTCCCTTCGCAGAATGCGATAGCATCTTGAAAAAACGATCGTTACCCGATCCGCTGCGGCACCACATAATAGAGCATTGCGAAGAAGTGGCATGCGCTTCCCGTGAGTACGAACAAATGCCAGATCGCATGATTAAAGGGCAAGTGGTCCCAAAGGTAGAAGATCACACCGAAAGTGTAGGCCAGTCCACCGGCGGCGAGCCATATCAGGCAACCGTGAGGGATATGGACGAAAAACGGTTTGGCGGCAATGACTCCGATCCATCCCATCAGTAGATAGACCGCAGTGGAAAGTTTATCGAATCGGCCGGCGTAAAAAAGTTTCAGGCAAGTGCCGATCAATGTCAGTCCCCACAGGGCACCGAATAAACTCCATCCCCACGCGCCGCGCACAAGGACGAGCAAAAAGGGTGTGTAGGTCCCGGCGATCAGCGCGTAGATGGCGGCATGATCGCAGACCTTGAGCCAGTATTTGAGTTGCGCGTTTTTCGCGGGGTGGCAGGCGTGATAAAATGTCGACGCCAGGTACAACGCGACGAGCGTGATGCCGAATACAACAAGGGTGATCATTCGAAGGCGATCTCGTTGACGGCCGGCGAGTGAAACAAGCACGCAAATGGCAGTCAATGCCAGTATCGCGCCAATGGCGTGAGTAATGCTGCTGGCCCACTCTTCGGCTCTGGTTTCAAGATGCGGGCTGGATGTTGTTGTTCTGGGTTCCATGGGCGTCATTGTGAAACGGTTGTATCATAGCCCCCGGCGGACCGAAAACCCCAAAGCTGGAATCTTCGCATGAAATTAATCGATTTGTCACAGCCGCTTTATGAAAACGCTCCGAATTGCCCAGCCCACCCGGCGGTGAAGTCGGAGATAATTGCGACGCACGAAAAGGTGGGATGGCGTGTGGAATATGTTTCGCTGGCGAGCCATACGGGAAGCCATGTCGATGCGCCGCTGCATAAATTAGCCGGGGAAGCGAGCCTCGATGACATTCCATTGGAAAGTTGGGTGGGGCAGGCGTTTATCGCGGACCTTCGGGGGATTGTCGCGGATACGCCCATTGGCGCGGAGCTGCTTGCGGCAAAATTACCCGGCGATTTAAAGGATCGAATTGTCCTGCTCGCCACCGGGTGGGGTCAAAAACGGGCAAGGACCGAGGAGTGGTTGCATCATTCGCCTCCGCTGGCACCGGATGGCGCGCAATGGTTGGTCGATCGGAAAATTCGCGGCGTGGGTATCGATCACTATTCGATCGGAGGTTGTTCTGATCCAGTCAATTCACAGACCCACACGATACTACTCGGAGCAGGAATATGGATTGTGGAAGAACTGAAGTTTCCATCCGAAGTGTTTGATCTGCCGCAACCGGTGAAATTCTGGTCGCTACCGATTAATTTTCGTGGATTCACTGGCGCTTTTTGTAGACCGGTAATAGTGGTAGAGTGAATTGAACCATGGCTGAGCGTCTTCGGATTGTCGTGACTGGATTGGCCGCTACTTATCCATTCGGGGGAGTCTTCTGGGATTACCTTCAGTACCCGCTGGGCTTTCATCGCCTTGGGCATGATGTGTTGTATCTGGAGGACACTGGGCGCTGGGTATATGACCCGGTGTTGCAGACGTTCGTCGAGAGTGGTCGGACGAATGCGGAATTGCTCTCGAAGCTAATCGTGAAGCTGGAACCGGCGTTGAAAGATCGCTGGTATGTGCGCGATGCGGCGGGCAATACATTTGGCAAATCGCCCGCGGAAGTCGCAGAATTTTGTCGGTCGGCGGATTTGTTTGTTCACGTCTCGGCTTCCTGCTGGATGCGTGAAGAATATTTTGCCGCCAAACGCGTCGTGTTTATCGATTCTGATCCAATCTACACGCAATCGGCGGTGCCGTATTATGTCGACGGCACGGTGAATGATTTGGGCCGGTCGCAAATCGACATGTTGCGGCGTCATGACGTTCACTTTACGTTTGCCGAAAATATCGGCGCTCCGGATTGCCGGGTTCCGACCGAATTGTTCAACTGGATTCCCACGCGTCAACCGATCGTGCTGGATCAGTTTGCAAAACAGATTCCCATCAATTCACGACGCCGGATGCTGACCACCGTGGCTTCCTGGGAACCCAGTGAAAAAGGCCCGACCGTGAACGGCATCACTTACTGCGGTAAGAGTGTCGAATTCAAGAAATTCATCGAATTAGCCAAGCGCAGCGCGTTTCCGTTAGAAATCGCGATCAGCGGCGCTGTTCATCGGGAGGAACTACGAGCGATGGGATGGAATTTGCGGGAAGGCTTTGAAATCTCTGGCGATCCCTGGACTTATCGGGACTATCTGGCCAATTCATTCGGTGAATGGAGCGTTGCGAAGAACGCGTATGTTGCCAGCCGAAGTGGCTGGTTCTCGTGCCGGAGTGCATGCTATCTGGCACTGGGTGTCCCTGTCATCGTCCAGGATACCGGCTTCACCCCCTACATCCCGTCCGGGAATGGGGTCATCGCATTTACGAATATGGATGAGGCTGCGGCCGCGATCGAACGGCTATTGAGCGACCCGATTCACCATTCAAAAGCAGCGGTCGAAGTTGCCCGAGAGTATTTTGACTCAAACCGCGTATTGACGCAGTTGATCGAGAATTCATTCATCTAATCTTTCGTAGGGTCCGCTTTAGCATATGGAATCGTTCTTACTTGAGAACCAATCCGTCGGCCAAAGCGGACCCTACGAAAAATGGTGCCGCATCTTAAAAACCGATATCAATTTGCGTCACATCGGATCGGAACTTGGTGTCTTGTCAGCGAGAGTGGCGGACATCATGTGTTCGGCTTTTGCCACAACACCCTTCGTTTTGTTACTCAGGTGTTGAGTTTTCCCTTCGACATATCGCGACGTTTCCTTTGCCGCGTGAACCGCTTTATCGCGCAACATCGCGCGGCGACGACGGCCCTGAGCCGGGTCGAGAAGGAACATCACACCTGCACCGATCGCCAGCGCGCTGATTGAGCCCGCAACGATTTCGGCGGCGGTGCGATAAGGATGTGCCTCGTTTCCCATCCAACCGAGCGCGGTCCGCTCGGCAGATTTCGCGTAGCCACGAGCGGCTTTAGAGGCACCTCGGCCGTAGGTCGAAGCGCGTTCTGCGGCTGAATCGGCATAACCGCCGACATTCTCGCGGGCGCTAGATGCTAGGTTGTGGGCAGACGAAGCCAAACGACCCGCCGACGCCGAGAGGCTATGCGCAACGTCGTCGGCACGGTCAGAAAGCGTATGCCAAGTCCCAGCCAATCGATCACCCGCAACGGCAAGGGCGTCGTCTGCCGCAGACCTCGCTTTCTGGCGGCGTTGTTCGCCCGCTTCCGGGTCGAAAATATACATCAACGCCGCGCCGATACCGGCCCCACCGACCAATGAAACGCCCGCTTCGATCCAGTCTCGCTTGCTCATAATATTCTCCTGTAAAAAAATTTCATTCAGTTAAGCTGCGGTATTCGCCAAACGCGTCTGCATGTCGTATCCGCCATATTTTCGCAGGATTGCAACTGCCACTTCGTCGTGTGTACCGGAGCGAATCGTTACAATGGCTCGACCGGACTGAAATTCCTGATCGTAGTATTTCGCTTCTTCTTCGCTGAGCCCGGCACCCGTCATAGCCCCAAGCAAACCACCGACTGCGACGCCGGCGGTGGCGTAGCCAATGCTGCTGGCAAGGATTCCACCAGCTAATACGGGGCCAACGCCCGGAATGAGCAGTGCCGCCGTTGCACCGAGTACAGTTCCAACCACACCCCCTGTCACTGCGCCCACCGCCGCGCCGGAGGCATCTTTAACGCCCACGGCATCCGTTACGGTTCCTCCACGATTCACGTCTGCACCCCGTAACGCAAAACCGATGTCTTCAGCATTAAATCCCGACTCTTCCAGTTCATCTACAGCCGCTTCCGCATGCGTGCGATCATCAAAAACACTAACAATAATTGTGCGTGTCGTGGTTTGCATAAAAAAGTCCTTCCAATTGAACCCGTTAGGGACCATCCGGTCTCTGTCAACTTTACCAACCTTCAAGGTGCAAAAACGATGCCGCGGGGGTCTTTCTACGAATTTCATGGGGGCCATTACACGCGTCATTTCAACGGCAGACTTGCCACTGAGTCGTTTCTCCCTATCATTCGCGCGGCCAAGTTTTCGATAGGAGCAGTGTATGAAGATCGCAGTGATGCCCGGTGACGGAGTCGGTAAAGAAGTCGTCCCCGAAGGACTGAAAGTTTTAGAGGTGGTGGCGAAGAAGTTTGGGTTCACGTACACCACGGATCACTATCCGTTTGGCGGTGAATATTATCTTGAAAAAAAGGAAACGCTTCCCAATTCGGCCTTGAAGGAACTAGGCGCGCATGATGCCATTCTGTTCGGGGCGGTGGGAGTCGATCCGCGCGGGACCACGCAAATTCCGCAGGGGATTCTGGAAACAGAAATTCTCCTGAAGATGCGGTTCGAGTTGGACCAATACATCAACTTGCGTCCCACTAAATTGCTGCCGGGCGTCCCGACCCCGCTGAAGAACGTCGGCCCGGCGGATATCGACATGGTCATCGTTCGCGAAAATACCGAGGGCCTTTACTGCCAGAACGGTGGCTTCCTCTATAAAGGCACGCAGCACGAGGTGGCGAATCAAATCGAAGTCACGACCCGGCGCGGGGTCGAACGGGCGATCCGGTACGCCTTTGACTATGCCAAGCAGTTCAACCGCAAAAAAGTCACGCTCGTCGCCAAGACCAATGTTCTTCGGTTCGCCCATAATCTATGGCAACGGGCATTTGAAGAAATAAAGTCGGATTACCCGGGCATTGAAACAGATTACCATCACGTCGATGCCTGCACGATGTACATGGTCACCAAGCCGAAGGTTTACGATGTGATCGTCACGACGAATATGTTCGGGGACATCATCACCGACCTTGGCGCGGCGATTCAGGGCGGTATGGGAATGGCCGCCAGCGGAAACCTCAATCCAACGCGCCAGGCGGCCAGCATGTTTGAACCCGTACACGGCTCGGCCCCGGACATTGCCGGTAAAAATCTGGCGAACCCCATCGCGACATTCTTGAGCGTGGGACTGATGCTGGATTTCCTGAATCAACCGAAGGCCGCCAAGGCCATTTATCAGGCGTGTGCGGATGTCGTCGCCGATCCGAAGAATCACACGCGTGATCTGGGAGGCACTTGCACGACGACGCAAGTTGGGCAAACGGTTTGTGCCAAGTTGGCGTGAGGTCGACCGGATAATGTCTGGGCTTTGTAGGTGGCGTGGGCGTCTCGCCCGCGTTTTTTGAAACAGAAAGCACGGGCGAGACGCCCATGCCACCGTTCGGCAAGGTTACTTTGCGGCCTCAAAAACCACGGACCAATGACAGGTAACCGATCGCCAATTTCCCGGCCACCGGGCTGATTGCCGTTCCGGCGATCGAGAAAACCAGCACTGAGATTTGCAGAATCGCCATCGGTGAATACGCCAGCAAACCCGACAGAAGTCGCCCGTACCCTTCACTGAAATTCGCCAAAATGCGCGACCCGTCGAGGGGCGGCAGGGGGATGAGATTGAAAAGAGCCAGCAGCACGTTAGCCCAGCCGAACACCCAAAGAAGGTAGCGAAGATTCTCCATGGATTGAGATAATTCGTTTAAATGCCTTGAATCGAACCTCATCCACAGTCCAAGCGATGTTAAAGCCAAAATCGCCAGAAAAATGTTCGTCGCCGGTCCTGCGGCGGCAACGATTGCCTGGGCATATTTCCCGCGCTGCCGGCTTGGATTGACGGGCATCGCGCCCCAGGCGATCCCGGCGAGCAGGAGGCAGATCAATGACGGGATTCCCATGTGAACAAACGGGCTCAGCGTCATGTGACCGCTTTCGATGGGGGTGCGGTCGCCTAACCAGATGGCCGCAAAACCGTGCGCGAGTTCGTGCAGGCAGATGCTGACGACAATGGTGATCAGCATCGCAAAAAAGAAGCGAGGGTCTTTTTGAAGTTGCTCAATGAACATTGGGTCGAATGATAACGCATGGGCGATGGAAGAAAAACGATTGATGCAACGTCTTAAAGAGGGGGCGTGACCAAACTTCGGGGCAAGCTTAAAATGCGACTCGGAGGCTCGGAGATCGCGGAGACAGACGGAGACGTTCTTTTTTTTAAACGCGCTAGACCGTCAAACCCATCAATTTATTTTCTCCGTCTGTCTCCGAGATCTCAGCGTCTCCGCGTTGCATTTTCGCCGCGCGGTACCAACAGTCTGCTGACACCTGAAAGATTGGTCACGCCCTAAAGATCGTTTATTTTGCAGAACCCACCTGCTCTGATACGCTGCACACCCGGGCAATTGCCCTGGGAAAATTCTCGATGCACACCAATGTCCTACTGATTCTTTTTCTGCAAATTGGATTGATCGTGGCGCTCAGCCGGGTCGCCGGGTGGGTGTTCGCACGGTTTCATCAACCTCAGGTGATGGGGGAAATGATCGCAGGCATTTTGCTCGGGCCGAGTCTATTGGGTTGGTTGTTTCCGAACCTATGGCTGGCGATTTTCCCAGGTGGCGTCAGCGGCGAGAGCGTCCGTTATCTCAACATTCTGAGCCAGGTGGGGATCGTTTTTTTTCTATTCCTGGTCGGGCTTGAACTGGACCCGACGCTCCTTCGCCGGCATGGCAGGGCGGCGATCGGAATCGGAATTTCCAGCATCATCGTTCCACTCGCACTCGGAATGGGATTGACGGTCATTCTCTTTCGGTACCGACCGCTTCTATTCAATATCGAATCGTCGCAGCTTTTTCCCACCGCATTGTTTATGGGCGCTGCGATGAGCGTCACCGCGTTTCCGGTGCTGGCGAGAATTCTGACGGAACGAAATCTCCAAAAAACCCCGCTCGGGATCGTTGCGATTGCATGCGCCGCGTTTAACGATGTGGCGGCGTGGTGCATGCTGGCATTCGTCGTTGCAGTCGTTCGTGTTAAAAGCGGCCACGGTGGAATGATGGCTGCCACGGGGACCGCGCTCAAGGCAACCGCGTATGTGCTGGTCATGTTCCTCATCGTTAAACCGATGCTCCGTCGATTGGAGCTGATTTACGACCGGCAGGGAAAACTTTCCCAGAACATCGTTTCGATCATATTTCTGCTGATTCTAGCCTCAGCGTACACGACAGAATCCATCGGCATCCACGCACTCTTCGGAGCCTTTCTAATCGGCGCGATCATGCCCAAAGGGACTCAGTTCATTCGGCACCTGACCGAAAAACTTGAAGACTATACGGTCGTGTTCCTTCTCCCGATTTTCTTCGCCTATACCGGCCTGAGAACGCAACTCGGGTTGCTTGGGAACAGTGCGATGTTCATGGACACGCTTCTGATTATTTTTGTGGCCTGCCTGGGCAAATTTGGGGGATCATTTGTGGCAGCCAGAGCATTTGGAAAAGAATGGCGCGAAGCGTCGGCCATCGGCGTTCTGATGAACACGCGCGGGCTCATGGAACTGGTGATCCTTAATGTGGGGCGCGATTTAGCCGTCATCAGTGAAAGAGTGTTCGCGATGATGGTCATCATGGCTCTTGTCACGACGGCGATGACCACGCCGTTGCTAAACTGGATTTATCCACGTCGCCTAATGGCTGCCGAACGCGAGCATGGAATCGGTAACTCAAAGGGTTCATTCTCCGTGCTCATTCCCGTGGCGTTGCCCAAGAGTGGTGGGCCGTTGGTTCAGTTGGCGGACACGATCATCGGCCCGTCGACCGAGGGCGCTGGCAAGCTCGTCGCGCTTCATCTGCGCAGTCCGGCCGATCATCCTACGTTTCGCAGCGGTTTGGATGAGGCCGCCGAGTCGTTTGATGAATCGCTCGCTCCGCTCCTTGCCCAGGCTCGAGCGCGCAGCCTGCCCGTCGAACCGCTTTCATTCATCAGTCGCGACGTGGCCGCCGACATCAACAACGTTGCCAAGGCGCAGAGCATCAACCTTGTGCTGATGGGTTTTCATAAACCGATTTTGGGTCGCACGATCCTGGGTGGCACGGTTCATCGGGTGCTTACGGGTTGCGAGGCGGATGTGGCTATCTTTGTAAATCGGGGTTTCCGGCAAGCACGGCGGATTCTCGTGCCCTATCTCGGCAGTGAACACGATCGTCTGGCCATGACTCTGGCCGCGCGCATGGCGAGAAATACCGAGGCGCAGGTCACCGTGCTTCACGTCGTCGCGCCGTTGCGAAGCGACGAAGGTCGTTCGATCGATGCCAGGGGAAATGTCGATCGAGTATTTCAGGAGCCCGGAAACCAGGCTCCCGTTACGTTCCGGGTGGTCGAAGATCCGTCGCCGGTGGGTGTGGTGCTTCATCAGGCGCAGCAGTTTGACTTGATCATTATCGGTGTCGCGGAAGAATGGGGCTTGGAATCGCATCTGTTTGGATGGCGAGCCGAACGTATCGCTCGTGACTGCCCGAGTTCGCTGCTGATTGTTCGAAAACACGCCGTGGGCAAACCGCCTGTGACCACGCGAACCCAGACGCAAGGTGAGGTAATATCGGATGGGAAAACTTCCTGAAGCCCAGTACCGGGAGAGTGAAAAATTGCGCCGGTTCAACCTGTTAACAACGGAGAGCTCATGCTGGCCGCCACGATTCCGGAGAATGAAGAACAGCGTCTTGCCGCGCTGGACAACATGGAACTGCTGTATGCGCCTTCTGAGCAGGCGTTCGATGCGATTGTTCACCGGCTTGCGGAGGTGTTCAATGTCCCTGTGGCGACCATGTCACTGATCGATCGCGATACGCAATTTTACATGTCCCAGGTCGGTCTTCCTGCGGATTTGGCGCAGACTCGCGTTATTCCGCGAGAGATGGCCATCTGCAATCACGTTGTCGGAGCCGACCAGATGCTGGTGGTCGATGATATGAGCCAGGACGCGCGATTTTCCGATAGTCCGGCGGTGACACAAGGCGGTGTGCGATTTTATGCCGGAGCGCCGCTTAGGTCAGAAGCGGGTTACACCGTCGGATCACTTTGCATTATCGACAGTAAACCGCGCGAAATCACCGAACGCGAAAAGCAACTGCTCCAGATGCTGGCCGACGCGCTGATGACGGAAGTGAAGCTTCGAAAAATCTCACAGGACCTTCGGGGTATCTCGCATCGACTGGCCAGCAAGCATCGCGCGATCGAGCGCGAACTGCGCGAAGCCAAGGCGGTGCAGCAGTTTTTGCTTCCACCGCCGCTGCAGTCCGGGTCGGGGATGATCGTCTGCCATGCGTACCACCCGTTTGATCACATCGGCGGGGATTTTCTGGACGTGCGACTCCGCGACGACGGCTCGGCCGTTTTACTGCTGGCAGATGTGAGCGGCCATGGATTATCCGCGGCGCTGACCTCCGCAATGACCAAGACTTCATTCCAGCGTCTGGCGCTCTCCGTCGAACGCCCGTATGATTTGTTGACAGGCATCAATGCCGATCTGGTCCGTACCGTGCAGACGGGCCGTTTCATGACAGCGGTCGCGGCGCTCTATCGACCGCAGGATGGTTCGGTGGAGATTTCTTCGGCCGGCCATCCGTATCCGCTGCTGTTGCGCGGGTCATCAGTGCAAGTGCTCACAACCCCCAATGAATTGCCGTTGCTGATTGATTCCGATACGGAATACAGTCTTTCAACGCGATTGGAAATCCACCCCGGCGATCGACTGCTGTTATATACCGATGGCGCCATTGAAGCCGCAAACCCGGACGGTGAAATGCTGGGCTTTGAAGGGCTTTCGCAACTCGTGCTCACGGCACAGGCGCTTCATGGTGAAGCGTTTCTCAAAACGCTCTTCGATGGAATATCCAGTTTCGCTCGAAGCAAAATTCGAGACGACGTCGCGCTGGTTACCTTGGAATGTACACTTTGAACGTTCGCGTGGCGGTTTGGATCGT